>JALRKY010000062.1 GCA_023260985.1 Altererythrobacter sp.
GCCGCCGCCCGAACTCGAGCCGGGCAGCACATACGACCTGTCGAACGATCCGCGCTATTTAGGAGCCGACGTACCAGGCACGGAAAGCCTCAAGCTTACGATTGAGCGCGTGCTGCCCTATTGGCTGAGCGACATCCATCCGGCGCTTTCGGCGGGCGAGACGGTGATCATCTCGGCCCACGGCAATTCCCTGCGCGCGCTGGTTAAGCATCTCTCAAACATCTCGGATGAGGACATCACCGAGCTCGAGATTCCCACCGGCCAGCCGATCATCTATGACTTCGATGACGAAATGCAGCCGAGTGCACGCTATTATTTGAAAGACGCCTGAGCTGGACTGAGAGGGACGAGAGATGGGAGGTAAGGTCGTAATCGTGATGGGAAGCCAGTCGGACTGGCCGACCATGCAGCGTGCCGCCGAAGTGCTCGACGAGCTCGAAGTGGAATATGAAGCGCGGATCGTTTCCGCCCACCGCACTCCCGACCGGATGAGCGCCTTTGCCAAGGGCGCCGAAGGCGAAGGCTTCGACGTGATCATCGCAGGCGCGGGCGGCGCGGCGCATTTGCCGGGCATGATCGCCGCGATGACGCATCTGCCGGTGCTGGGCGTGCCGGTGCAGTCGAAAGCGCTTTCGGGCATGGATAGCCTGCTTTCGATCGTCCAGATGCCCGCAGGGATACCCGTCGGCACGTTGGCGATCGGCGAAGCGGGCGCCAGCAATGCCGGGCTGATGGCCGCAGCGATCCTCGCGCTCAAGGACGAGGAATTGTCCGATCGGCTGCAGGATTGGCGCGCGGCGCGCAGCGCGGCAGTGGCGGAGCATCCGCAAGACTGATGATTAAACCGGGCGGCACAATCGGGATATTGGGCGGCGGCCAGCTGGGCCGCATGATGGCCATGGCGGCGGCGCAGCTGGGCTATCGCTGCATCGGCTATGCGCCTGAAGGCGACAATGTCGCATCGGATGTCTGCGTCGATTTCTTCACCAAGGGCTGGGGCGACAAGGCCGCGCTGGCGGCCTTCGCTTCCAAATGCGACGTGGTGACATGGGAATTTGAGAACGTCCCGCTTTCGGCGGTGGCGGCGATCCCGGAAAACCTCTTGTGCCCACACCCGCGCGCCCTCGAAACCGCGCAAGACCGGATCAAGGAAAAGCCCTTCGTCGAGGCGCTGGGCGGCACCCCAGCACCCTATGCCCCGGTCGATTCGGATCGCGACTTCGCCAGCGCAGTCGAGCGGATCGGCGCGCCGGGCATCCTCAAGACCGCGCGCGAAGGCTATGACGGCAAGGGCCAATGGCGCGTCGCCTCGATGCGCGAGGCCGACGGCGTGCGCTTCCCCGGCCGCCCTTGCGTTTACGAAGGAATGGTCGATTTCCTCGCGGAATTCTCGGTCATCCTGGTTCGCAGCCACGATGGCGAAGTGCGTTTCTGGGACTCAACCGCGAACGTGCATGAGGGCGGTATGCTGGCGACCTCGACCCTGCCAGCGCCCGAAGTGATTACGGAGCAGGTGAGCAAGGCCCGCGAGATCGCCCGCCAGACCGCCGAAGCGCTGGGCTATGTCGGCGTATTGACGCTCGAATTCTTCGCCACCGCCAATGGCCCGGTGTTCAACGAGATGGCACCGCGCGTGCACAATTCGGGCCACTGGACGATCGAAGGCGCAGCCACCAGCCAGTTCGAGAACCACATTCGCGCGATCTGCGGATTGCCGCTCGGATCGACCGCGACCCGCTTCGAAGCGATCGAACTGCGGAATATCGTGGGGCTCGATGCGCTCACCGCTTACGAGATCCTCGCCGAAGACGGCGAAGCGCATCTGCATCTCTACGGCAAGAAGGAAGCGCGCGAAGGCCGCAAGATGGGGCATGTGACGCGGGTCGGCCCCGCCAGGGGATGACGATGGGCGACGCCCGCACTCACAGGGACCTGTTCCTCATTTACGCTCGCGCCGCCAACGGCACGATCGGCATCGAAGGCAAGCTGCCGTGGCACCTGCCCGCCGACCTCAAACGCTTCAGGGCGCTGACCATGGGCAAGCCCATGATCATGGGGCGCAAGACCTTCGAAAGCTTCCCAGCGCCGCTGCCCGGCCGCAGGCACATCGTGCTGACGCGCGATGAAGACTGGCAGGCCGAAGGCGCCGAAGTCGCGCTGACGGTGTGTGAGGCATTGCAGATGGCGGGCGATTGCGAAGCGGCGGTAATCGGCGGCGTGCAGATCTATGCGCTGTTCTCGCCATTGGCCGACCGGGTCGAACTTACCGAGATCCACGCCGATTTTGCGGGCGACACGCACATGCCGCCGCTTGCCGCCGGGGAGTGGCACGAGTTATTCCGCGAGGATCACCCCGCCGAGTGCGAGAGGCCCGCATTTTCCTTCGTCACACTGGAGCGCGCGCAATGACCGCCAAGACCCGCAAGATCGCCGGCGGCCTGCTCGGCATCCTCGCGCTCAGCACAGTCGGCTTCTTCGCCTTCGCCCCCGGCTATTTCGAAGCGCAGACCAACCAGATCGACGGATTGCCGCTGCCTGAAGTGAGCGACGAAGCCCGCGCGCTGCACGCGACGTTGGAAATCGTCGATTTGCATTCGGACACGCTGCTGTGGAAGCGCGACCTGCTCGACCGCGCCGGTCGCGGCCATATGGACCTGCCCCGGCTGGAAGACGGCAATGTCGCGCTGCAGTTGTTCTCGAGCGTGACCAAATCGCCCGAGGGGCAGAATTACGATTCGAACAGCGGCGATACCGACCAGATCGCCCAACTGGTGATGGCCCAGCTCCAGCCGGTGCGGACCTGGAACTCGCTGCTCGAACGCTCGCTCTATCACGCCGCCAAGCTCGAGCGCGCGGCGAAGGGGAGCAACGGCAAGCTCTGGCTGGTGCGCAGCGCCGACGATCTCGGCAAGCTCGAGGCTGCCAGGGCAAAGGTGGAAGCGCCCAAGCCGGTCGGCGCGATCTTCAGCGCCGAAGGGCTGCAGAACCTCGAAGGCGACATCGCCAATCTCGACAAGCTTTACGACGCTGGCATGCGAATGGCGGGGCTCACCCATTTCTTCGACAACGACCTCGCCGGATCGATGCATGGCGAAGCCAAGGGCGGGCTCACTCCGCTGGGGCGGCAAGTCGTGCAGGCGATGGAAGACAAGGGGATCGTAGTCGATATCGCGCATTGCAGCCGCCAATGCGTGGCGGATGTGCTGGCGATCGCGCGGCGCCCGGTCGTGTCGAGCCATGGCGGAGTGCAGGCGACCTGCAAGGTCAACCGCAACCTCACCGATGACGAGATTCGCGGCGTCGCCGCCACCGGCGGGCTGGTCGCAATCGGCTATTGGGACGGCGCGGTGTGCGACACTTCGCCCGCCTCCGTTGCCGCAGCGATGAAGCATGTGCACGACCTCGTGGGGATCGAACATCTCGCGCTGGGCAGCGATTATGACGGAGCGACCACCGTGCGCTTCGACACGTCGCAACTGGTGCAGGTGACGCAGGCGCTGATGGATGCGGGCTTAAGCGAGGCCGAGATCCGCGCAGCGATGGGCGGCAATGCGCTGCGTGTGCTGCGCGAGGGCCTGGTGCCGCTGGCCGAACTTCCCGCACCCGAGGCCGCCGAATGAGGTGGCTCGACCATCGCGAACCGATGCCCGAGGCGCTGCACGGCGCCGTGATCGCGCTCGGCAATTTCGACGGTTTCCATTGCGGCCACCAGGCGGTGGCGGGCGAAGCGATCCGCTGGGCGCATGAGGAAGGCCGCCCTTCGATCATCGCCACCTTCGATCCGCATCCGGTGCGCTTCTTTCGCCCCGACGTGCCGCCCTTCCGCCTCACCACGCTGGAGCAGCGGCAGGAGCTCTACCTCGCCGCCGGGGCCACCGCGATGCTGGTGTTCCATTTCGATGCCGCGCTGGCGGGCACCAGCGCGGAAGATTTCATCTCCGAAATCCTCGTCAAGCGCTTCGGCGCGCATGGCGTGGTGACGGGCGGCGATTTCACTTTCGGCAAGGGCGCGAAGGGCAATGTCGCCCTGCTGCGCGAGCTAGGCGGCGAACTGGGCATCAAGAACCGCGTAATCGAAGCGGTGGAGGACGGCAGCGAGGTCGTTTCCTCCAGCCGCATTCGCGACGCCTTGCGCGACGGCGACCCTGAAACCGCCACCCGGCTGCTGACCCGCCCCTTCGCGATCCGCGGCATCGTGGAGCATGGCGACAAGCGCGGGCGCACCATCGGCTATCCCACCGCCAACCTCTCGATCGACAAATATCTGCGCCCCAAATACGGCATCTATACTGTGACCGGGCGCATCCTTGCCACCGGCGAAGTGCTGAAGGGCGCGGCCAGCATCGGAATCCGACCGCATTTCGAACTGCCCAAGGAATTGCTCGAGCCGCATTTCTTCGGTTTTTCCGGAGACCTCTACGGGCAAGAGATCGAAGTCGCCTTCCATCACTTCCTGCGTCCCGAGGCGAAGTTCGATACGCTCGACGGCCTGATCGTGCAGATGGAGAAGGATTGCGAGGAAGCGCGGCGGCTCTTGCAATGACGAGTATTTGCAGGAGACGCGCAAGCCGCTAAGGCGCGCACCCTATGTCTGAACAGCGCGACTACAGAGACACGGTCTTCCTGCCGAAGACCGATTTCCCCATGAAAGCCGGCCTTCCGGAGAAGGAGCCGGGCATTCAGGCGCGCTGGCAGCAGATTGACCTCTATCGCCGCTTGCGCGAAGCGCGTGCGGGCCGCGAGAAATTCATTCTGCATGACGGCCCGCCCTACGCCAATGGCGACATGCACATCGGCCACGCACTCAACCATATCCTGAAGGACATGGTGTGCCGCACGCACAATCTGCTGGGCATGGATGCGCCCTATGTGCCCGGCTGGGACTGCCACGGCCTGCCGATCGAATGGAAGATCGAGGAACAGTACCGTAAGCAAAAGAAGAACAAGGACGAGGTTCCCGCGAAGGAATTCCGTGCCGAATGCCGCGCCTACGCGCAGCATTGGGTCGATACCCAGCGCGAACAGCTGAAGCGGCTGGGCATCATGGGCGATTGGGACAATCCCTATCTCACCATGGATTTCCAGGCCGAAGCGACCATCGTTGCCGAGCTGATGAAGTTCGTCGATGCGGGCAATCTCTATCGCGGCGCCAAGCCGGTAATGTGGAGCCCGGTCGAAAAGACCGCACTGGCCGAGGCCGAGGTCGAATATGAGGACATCACCTCGACCCAGATCGACGTGGCGTTCGAGATCACCGAAAGCCCGATCCCCGAACTGGTTGGCGCGCATGCAGTGATCTGGACCACGACCCCGTGGACGATCCCGGTGAACCAGGCGATCGCCTATGGATCGGAGGTTGAGTATGTTGCTTGCCGCATTGTGTCCTCGGTCCACGCTAGACCCGCAATTACTGGATTTGTCGGCAAAACAATTCTTGCCGAGAAGGGTCTAATTGAAGGGCTCGCACACAGGGCAAGCGTCACCTTGGCTGAACCAACTTGGTTCGGCAAAGGTTCCGACCTCGCCGGCATCGTCGCCCGCCACCCGATGCACCATCTGGGCGGGTTCTTCGCCACACCGCGCCCCTTCCTCCCCGGTGATTTCGTCACCACCGAGAGCGGCACCGGGCTCGTCCATATGGCGCCCGACCATGGCGAGGACGATTTCGAGCTGTGCCGCAAACATGGTCTGGAACCTCAATTCGCGGTCGACGATGCCGGGCTCTATCGCGACGACTGGCTGTGGCTGGGTGGCCATGACGAGCGCCGCCGCAGCGTGATCAACCCCAATTTCAACGCGCCTGACGGCCCGATCTGTTCGGAACTGCGCGAGGCGGGCGCGCTGCTCGCCGCCAGCGCAGACTACCAGCACAGCTACCCGCACAGCTGGCGTTCGAAAGCCAAGGTGATCTTCCGCTGCACGCCGCAATGGTTCGTGCCGATGGACCGCCCGCTGGCGCATCTGCCCGCGCGCACCAAGGCCGAGCAGCGCTGGGAAAACGAAGGCGGCGACAACACCATCGACGAGGTAGCGGCCGCAGGTTCGCCGACCCTGCGCGAACTCGCGCTCCAGGCGATCGCCGACACGCGCTTCGTGCCGGAAAAGGGCCGCAACCGCATCGGCAGCATGGTCGAAGGGCGGCCCGACTGGGTGCTCAGCCGCCAGCGCGCCTGGGGCGTGCCAATCACGTTGTTCGTGCGGCCTGACGGTTCGTACCTTCAGGACAATGCGGTCAATGCCCGCATCGTCGCGGCGATCCGCGAAGAAGGCGTCGACGCGTGGGAGGAATCGCGCAAGGCCGAATTCCTCGGCCCCGATCATAACCCCGACGATTACGAGATGGTTTTCGACATCCTCGACGTGTGGTTCGATTCGGGCTGCACCCATGCCTTCGTGCTCGAAAGCGGGCGCTGGCCTGCCCTGCGCTGGCCCGCCGACCTTTACCTCGAAGGCAGCGACCAGCATCGCGGCTGGTTCCAGTCCAGCCTGCTGCAAAGCTGCGCCACGCGCGGCCGCGCGCCGTACGACCAGATCCTGACCCACGGCTTCACCATGGACGCCAAGGGCAAGAAGATGTCGAAGAGCCTTGGCAATACGATCGACCCGCTGAAGGTTATGGAGACCTATGGCGCGGACATCATCCGGCTGTGGGCGCTTTCGGTCGATTTCACCGAGGATCACCGCATCGGCGACGAGATCCTGAAGGGCGTGGCCGACCAGTATCGCAAACTGCGCAACACCTTCCGCTATTTGCTCGGCGCGCTCGACGGGTTCGACGAAAGCGAGCGGCTGGCACCGGGCGAAATGCCCGAACTGGAACGCTATGTGCTGGCGCTGCTGGGCGAGCTCGACGCGAAGCTGCGCCAGGCGGTGAAGGACTACGATTACAACAGCTACACGCGCGCGCTGATCGACTTCTGCAACGAGGATTTGTCGGCCTTCTTCTTCGATATCCGCAAGGACAGCCTCTATTGCGACGCTGCGGACGACCCGAAGCGCCGCGCCTATCGCAGCGTGCTCGACACATTGTGCCATGCGCTGGTGCGCTATGCCGCGCCGGTGCTGGTCTATACGGCGGAAGAAGTGTGGGGTTCGCGCTACCCAGATGGCGACAGCGTGCATCTCAACGAATGGCCCGAGCTTGCCGAAGGGAGCGCCGACATGGTGCGCTGGGCCAAGCTGCGCGACCTGCGCGAGCAGGCCAATGAAGCGATCGAGCCGCTGCGGCGCGACAAGGTGATCCGTTCGAGCCTCGAAGCCGAACTCACCGTGCCCGCCGATGCCGTTCCCGAAGGCTTCAGCGATGCTGACCTTGCCGAATTGTTCATAACCGCGACTGTAACGCGCGGGCAGAGCGGCGACGTGACCGTAACCAAATCATCCGACCACAAATGCGGCCGTTGCTGGCGCCTATTGCCCGAAGTTTCGGAAGACGGCGCGCTGTGCGGCAGGTGCGAGGAGGTGGACGGTGAGTGACCTCTTCACGCGCAACCGGCTGCTCGGCCTCGGCATCGCCGCGCTAATTTTCGCCGGCGACCAGTTCGTAAAGTGGCTGGTGATCGAGCCGCTGCAATTGCGCCAGCGCTATGTGATCGACCTGCTGCCCTTCTTCGACCTGCGCTACACGGAGAATCGCGGCGTATCGCTCGGCATGTTCGAAGCGACAAGCGCCGAAATGCGCTGGATCCTAGTGGGAATCACCGCGCTGATCGCGCTGGTAGTGGCGGTGTGGATGATGCGCGAGAAGCTGCTCGGCGATATCGTGGGGCTCGGCCTTATCCTTGGCGGCGCGCTGGGAAATATCGTCGATCGCAGCCAGCTTGGCTATGTTATCGACTATGCCGATTTCCATATCGGGGATTTCCGCCCCTTCCTGATTTTCAATGTCGCAGATGCCGCTATCACCATCGGCGTCGTGATTATCCTTGCCCGTTCCTTTTTCGTCGGCGAAAAGGATGCGCAGACGAGTTGAGCGGCCGCGATGCGGCCCATGGAGAGTGATGTAATGCCCAGCCTGAAGACCCCGATCCTCCTGATTGCCACCAGCGCGATGCTGGCCGGATGCGGCGGTAGCGGCATTTTCAACCGCGAGCGGCCCGACGAGTTCGCCGTGCAGCGGCAGGCGCCGCTGGTGGTGCCGCCCGACTTCAACATGGTCCCGCCCGCACCCGGCGCACCGCGCCCAGCTGAAGGCACTGCCGCAGGCCAGGCGCTTGATGCGCTGTTCGGGGGTCCGGCTCCTCGTAGCGCGGTGGAAACCAGTGCGATCGATCGCGCCGGCGCCGCGGCTCCGGGCATCCGCTCTTCGGTGGGCGATCCGGAGACCAACACGGTTGCCAAGGGCGGCGTAACCCGTGACATCGTGGCCGCGCCCGAAGGCGATGGCGCAAGCGCCCAAGCGGTTATTCCGGGCTGATTTACCGCCAGATTTGGTTCTGAACCGGTCTGCGCCTAGCAGGCCGGACGGCTATTGCTGCCGCGACTAGGCTTCTTCCCTGCTGACCAACAATTTATCGATGCGGCGCCCGTCCATATCGACCACTTCGAAGCGCCATCCCTGGTCGTGGAAGTGATTGCCCTCGTCGGGTAGCTGCTTGAGCACCGACAGGACATAGCCCGCCGCAGTGCCGAACTCGCGGCTGTCTTCGTATTCCAGTCCCAGCCTGTCGGCCAGCACATCGGCCGAGAGCGCACCCGAGACCAGCAGCGAGCCGTCTTCGCGCTCGGTCACCAGCGGCCCTTCGCCCTGGTCCTGGTCGCTGACGAATTCGCCGACGATCGCCGTCAGCAGGTCGACCGGGGTGACGATGCCGTCGAGATGGCCGTATTCGTCATGCACCATCGCCATCGCGACTTCGGACTGCTGCAGCACCCGCAGCGCGTCCATCGCGTCAAGCTGGTCGGGCACGACTTCCGCCTTGCGCATCAGGTTCCTGAGATCGACCTTCTTGCCCGCGACCAGCGTGGCGAGGACTTCGCGCACCCTGACGACGCCGAGGATCGTGTCGGGCGAGCCTTCCGCCACCGGCAGCAGCGAATGCGGGCTGTTCTCGATCCGCTGGCGGATTGCAGCCTCGTCGGCATTGGCGTCGATCCAATCGACTTCGGGGCGCGGCGTCATCAATTCGCGCACAGGCCGTTCGGCCAGCCGCACCACTCCGGCCAGGATCTGGTGCTGCTCGGCCTCGATCACGCCCGAGCGCGTGGCGTCGGCGAAGATCATGTGCAGCTCTTCGGCGGTGACCGACGAATGCCCGCCAGGGCGGACGCCCATGAGGCGGATCACCAGGCCGGACGAGCTGTCGAGCACCCACACCAGCGGAGCTGCGAAGCGCGCCAGCAGCGCCATCGGGCGCGCCATCGCCAGCGCGATCGGCACGGCATGGCGCAGCGCCAGCTGCTTCGGAACCAGTTCGCCTACCACCAGGCTGAAATAGGTCGTGAGCGCGATCACCAGCGCAAAACCGGCATTCCCCGCCCATTCCGGGGGTACGCCCAGCGCCTCAAGCCGCTCGCCCACCGGACCGCCAAGGCTCGCGCCCGAATAGGCGCCAGCAATGATGCCCACCAGCGTAATGCCGATCTGCACGGTAGAAAGGAACTTGCCCGGATCGGCCGCAAGGCTCAGCGCAACCCTCGCGCTGGCCGAGCCCTTGTCGCGCTTGGCGCGCAGGCGCGTCGGCTTGGCCGAGACAATCGCAAGCTCGGACATGGCGAATACGCCGTTCAGCAGGATCAGCCCCGCAATGATGATTGCATCTGGCCAGGGAAATGGTGTCACGACTGGAACCGCTAGCACAAATGCGACGGCTTGCCAGCTTCATTGCGCAGCAAGCTGCAAAGGCACAGAAACATTGCAAGAGCGGCAGTCACCTGCGGGGGAGGCGAAGTCGCCGGGGGCGTGAAAAGGCACCAACGCGTGCCGGTGATAAGGAAAATTTCCATGAAGAGATCACGTATCGTCCTTTCCAGCTTGGCAGCGGCATAACTGGTCGCGACGAGCGGCTGCGTGACCGATCCCAACACGGGCGAGCGAAAGGTTTCGCGCACCGCGATCGGCGGCAAGACTGGGCGCATCGTGGGCGCGGTCGCAGGCGGCGCAGCGGTAGGGGCTCTGCATACGGCAATGACGAGGGGCCGCCCTTCGGGTCAGCCCCCTTTCTGCGGGGAGGCTTTTGGCGCCAGTTCCGCCGCGCGCTCGGCCAGCCGCGCAACCGAATCGGCATGGATCTGCGGCGCGCAGACCAGCAGCCCGAAGGCACGCGGATCGCGCTTGTTGTAGCGCAGCTGGTCGCCGAACGCGTCGGTCACCTCCGCTCCGGCCTCGCGCGCGATCAGCGTCGCTGCGGCGATGTCCCATTCATAGCCCCAGCGTAGAGTGGCGACGAGATCGGCTTCGTCGGCGGCGACCATCGCGATCCTGAGCGCAATCGAATTGGGCTTTTCGACCAGCGTCAAATCGCTGTCCTCGCGCGGCAAATGATCCGACGGGACGCGCGAGCCGCTGAAGGTTGCGCTCCGTGAAGCATGCAGCGGCGCGCCATTGCGCCATGCGCCCTTGCCCGCGATTCCGAGCCATTCTTCGCCGCGCGCGGGGGCATTGAGCATCCCGATCAGCGGGCGACCGGCGCTGACCAGCGCCACCGACACCGCCCAGCCGGTTCGACCGCGCAGGAAATCGCGCGTCCCGTCGATCGGATCGACCAGCCACACAAGGTCGCGCGGCACGCGCGAGCCGCAATCCGAAGTCTCTTCGGACAGCCACCCCGCGGCGGGCAATAGCGCCCCAAGCTCGCGCTTGAGGAAAGCATCGACTGCAAGGTCCGCCGCCGAGACCGGCGCGCCCGGATGCTTCTCCCAGCTGTCAACGTGATTGCCCGCGCCCGGCCACAGATCGTGGGCGATCCGCCCTGCTTCGCGGACAATTATTTCAAGTCGCTGGCTATCGATCACGGATGCGGGCTGCCCATCATTTTGACAGCACCGGCACTGCACCGGGATTGGCCACTTTTCAAGGCGGCCAATCCATGCTTAGGCGCCCAGCAAACGATTCCGGCACAAGATGCGCACAAAGGACACGCCCCTCCAATGAACATTCATGAATACCAGGCCAAGGAACTGCTCGCGAAGTATGGCATCGGCATCCCTGCCGGCCATGCCGCGCTTACCGTGGAAGAAGCCGTAGCGGGCGCCAAGCAGCTGCCGGGGCCGCTCTATGTCGTGAAGGCGCAGATCCATGCCGGCGGACGCGGCAAGGGCAAGCTCAAGGAGCTCGGCCCCGACGCCAAGGGCGGCGTGCGCCTCGCCAAGTCGATCGAGGAAGTCGAAGCGAACGCTAAGGAGATGCTCGGCAACACGCTCGTCACGATCCAGACCGGCGAAGCGGGCAAGCAGGTCAACCGCATCTACATTACCGACGGCGTCGATATCGCCAAGGAATACTATCTTTCGATGCTGGTCGACCGTGCATCGGGCCGTGTCGCCATGATCGTATCGACCGAAGGTGGGATGGACATCGAGGAAGTCGCCCATTCGACTCCCGAGAAGATCACGACCATCACGATCGATCCGGCGCAGGGCTTCATGCCGCACCATGGCCGCGCAGTGGCTTTCGCGCTCAAGCTGACCGGCGACCTCAACAAGCAGGCGCAGAAGCTGGCGAAGCAGCTCTACACCGCCTTCATGGACCTCGACTGCGAAATGCTCGAGATCAACCCACTGGTCGAAACCGTGGACGGCAAACTGCTGGTGCTCGACACCAAGATGAGCTTCGACGGCAATGCGCTGTTCCGCCACAAGGATGTCGAAGTACTGCGCGACGTGACCGAGGAAGACCCGGCCGAAGTCGAAGCCAGCGAATACGGCCTCGCCTATATCAAGCTCGACGGGAACATCGGCTGCATGGTCAACGGAGCAGGCCTGGCCATGGCGACGATGGACATCATCAAGCTCAACGGCGCTTTCCCGGCGAACTTCCTCGACGTAGGCGGCGGCGCCACCACCGAAAAGGTGACCGCGGCGTTCAAGATCATCCTCAAGGATCCGGCAGTCGAGGGCATTCTCGTCAACATCTTCGGCGGCATCATGAAGTGCGACGTGATCGCTAACGGCATCGTCCAGGCGGCAAAGGACGTGAACCTTTCGGTTCCGCTGGTGGTCCGCCTCGAAGGCACCAATGTCAACGAAGGCAAGGCGATCCTCGACAATTCGGGCCTGGCGATCGTCAGCGCCGACGATCTGGGCGACGCAGCGCGCAAGATCGTTGCCGAAGTGAAAAAGGCGGCCTGAACGCCGCGAACATCCGGGGTCGCCCTAGCTTGACGTTTACGTAAACGCAAGCTAGGGCGCTCAACAGATTTGCAGAGGGAGGAACCCCCATGATGATCCTGGTGCCCGTCAAGCGGGTGATCGACTACAACGTCAAGCCACGGGTGAAGGCGGATGGTTCGGGCGTGGACCTGGCCAACGTCAAGATGAGCATGAACCCGTTTGACGAGATAGCGGTGGAAGAAGCGATCCGCATCAAGGAAGCGGGCAAGGCGAGCGAGATCGTCGCGGTGTCGATCGGCCCGGCGAAAGCCCAGGAAACGCTGCGCACCGCGCTGGCGATGGGCGCCGACCGCGCGATCCTGGTTGAAGTGGAAGACGGCGTCGATGTCGAACCGCTGGCGGTTGCCAAGATCCTCAAGGCGATTGCCGATGAGGAGCAGCCGGGCATCGTGATGCTGGGGAAGCAGTCGATTTCGGATGACAGCAACCAGACCGGCCAGATGCTCGCTGCGCTGATGGGTCGCCCGCAGGGCACCTTCGCCAATGAAGTCTCGGTCGATGCCGACAGCGTGACGGTGAAGCGCGAAGTCGATGGCGGGCTTGAGACGGTGAAGCTGTCGCTCCCGGCGATCGTCACCACCGACCTGCGCCTCAACGAGCCGCGCTACGCCACCCTGCCCAACATCATGAAGGCCAAGAAGAAGCCGATCGAAGTGGTCAGCTTCGCCGACCTGGGCGTCGAAAAGGCCGCCACCCTGAGCACCACCAAGACCTCGGCAC
>JALRKY010000056.1 GCA_023260985.1 Altererythrobacter sp.
CTAACATCCCCTGAAACCAGTTCTTCGGGCCGCATCGAGCCGTTAGAGGTGAACCCAGCGCTCGTATAGCACTTCATCAAACGCGGTGGACGTCTCGTCCAGTCGCGGGTCAGTGCGAGGGAGCAAGGCCACCTGCGCGTCGGTCAGCAGCATGGTGATCGCAGCGGCGAGCACCGGCAGCGCCAGAAGCAACAGGAAGGCAGTGACCAGCACCGACCACACGAACAGCGGCATCTTGTGCAGGGTCATGCCTGGCGCGCGCATGTTGAAGATGGTGGTGATGAAATTGGTCGCGCCCAGGATCGAGCCTGCACCCGCGAGGTGCAGCGAGAAGATCGCGAAGTCGACCGCAGGGCCTTGCGAGCCGGTGGTAGAGAGCGGTGCATAGACCGTCCAGCCCACGCCTGCGCCGAGGCCCGTGCCGCCTGGCACGAACATCGAGAACAGCAGGCTGAGGAAGCCAACGACAGTGAGCCAGAACGAGATGTTGTTCATGCGCGGGAAGGCCATGTCTGGCGCGCCGATCATCAGCGGGACGAACCAGTTGCCGAAGCCGCCGATCATCGCGGGCATGACCATGAAGAACACCATGATCAGGCCGTGCGCTGTGATGAACACATTCCACATGTGGTAGTTCGCGTCCATCGACGAACCGTCGCCGCCGAGGAGGTTGACCCACCAGCCAAGGTACTGGATCCCGTGCTCGGCCAGTTCGAGGCGCATGATGCCCGAAATGCCGCCACCGATGATCCCCGCGATGATCGCGAAAATCAGGTAGAGCGTGCCGATATCCTTGTGGTTGGTCGACATGAACCAGCGGGCGAAGAAGCCCGGCTTGTGATCGTGTGCGTGATCACCGTGGCGCCCATGAGCCGGGCTGTCGAAACCTTCTGCGGTAGTGGCCATCGTTCAGATACTCTCTGGCTTAATCAGGTCAATCAGGCAGCGGGAGCTTCGGCAGCGGCTTCTTCAGCCGGAGCTTCTGCAGCCGCTTCGTCACCGGCGACAATGCCGCCCTGCTCGCGCACCCAGGCTTCCCACTGGTCGCGCGGCAGCGCTTCAACCGCAATCGGCATGAAGCCGTGGCGGGCGCCGCACAGTTCGGAGCACTGGCCGTAATAGACGCCCGGCTCCTTGATGATCAGCATCTTCTCGTTCAGGCGACCCGGCACAGCGTCAAGCTTGTACCAGAGGCTCGGCACGGCGAACGAATGGATCACGTCGGCTGCGGTGGTCTGGATGCGCAGCGGCGTGTTGGCCGGCACAACCATGCGGTTGTCGACTGCGAGCTGGTAGGGCTCGCCGCGCGAAACAGCATCTTCGGCCGTCAGCATGTTCGAGATCACTTCGAACCCGCCATTGTCGGGATAGGTATAGCCCCAGTACCACTGGTAGCCGGTGACCTTCACAGTCACGGCATCTTCCGGAGGCGATTCGTATTGCTGCGCCAGCAGCTTGATCGAGGGCACTGCGATCACCAGCAGGATGATCACCGGCACAACGGTCCAGATCACTTCGATCAGCGTGTTGTGCGTCGTCTTCGAAGGCGTGGGATTGGCCTTGCGATTGTAGCGCACGACCACCCACAGCAGCAGCGCGAGCACCAGCAGGCTGATGATCGTGATGATCGGCAACAGGATCGCATCATGCATCCACAGGGCATAGTCGCCATTGGGCGAATACTGGTCCTGAAAGGACAGGTGGCCGTCAACCGGCATGCCCTTGCCCGGAGTCGGCACCATCGGCGTGTAGACAGGCGCAGCCTCGGTGGCGGTTACTTCGGCCGCAGCCGCATCGTCCTGCGCCAGCGCAACGCGCGGCGCGAACGCCAGCAGCACGGCAATCGCAAGCATGGAAATCAAAAGATAGGCGCGGCGGCCCGTTTGACGCAAAATCATCTGTCTGACGCTTTCCGCTTCGTACGTGTCCTGTAACCCCCGCGGTTTAAAGCGATAAACCGCGACAGCCAACCCGATCGCCCCAGCGTTCTGTGCCGGGATTGCACGGCCCTATAGGCGCGCTTGCCCACTGCCTCAAGCGCTTCTAGGGAGAAAATTATGCAAGGCCGGATGATCCCGGTGCAATCATCTAGAGGTAGTGGATAACTCACGCATGACCGAAGACGAAGTGCTGTCCGAATTTCGCGCCTGCGGCGCATTGCTTGAGGGGCATTTCAAGCTCTCCTCGGGCCGGCACAGCGCGCATTATCTGCAATGCGCCCGCGTGTTGATGAACCCGGAACGCGCGGGTCGGCTGGCGCTGGCGCTGGCGCAAAAGCTGCCGCGCGAGATTTTTAGCAAGATAGATGTGGTGGTCTCTCCAGCCATGGGCGGCCTTATCATCGGCCACGAAATGGGCCGCGCGCTGGGCAAGGACGCAGTGTTCCTCGAGCGGCCCGACGGCGTGTTCCACCTCCGTCGCGGATTCGCGCTGGCGCCAGGCGCCAAGGTGCTCATGGTGGAAGACGTTGTCACCACGGGCCTTTCCAGCCGCGAAGCGATCGATGCGGTCGGTGCCGAAGGCGGCGAAGTGATCGCCGAAGTCTCGCTGGTTGACCGTTCGGGTGGCGAAGCGGATCTGGGCGTGCCTTTCTTCCCGCTCGTGGCGCTCAACTTCCCGACTTATCCCGAAGACGAAGTGCCAGCCGAACTGGCCGCGGTCCCCGTCACCAAGCCGGGCAGCCGGAGCTGACGTGACCAGCGTCCTCAAGCCAGCGAAGCTGCGGCTCGGCGTGAACATCGATCACGTCGCCACGATCCGCAATGCGCGCGGGGGCGACCATCCCGATCCGGTACGCGCGGCCGAAATCGTCGCCAGCGTTGGCGGCGACGGCATCACGGCGCATCTGCGCGAAGACCGGCGGCACATCCGCGACGAGGATCTCGCCCGCATCCAGACGGCGACCAACCTGCCGCTCAACCTTGAAATGGCAGCGACCGAGGCAATGCTGGCGATCGCCGTGCGCCACAAACCGCACGCCGCCTGCATCGTCCCCGAAAGGCGCGAGGAACGCACCACCGAAGGCGGGCTCGACGCGGCAGGGCTGCACAACACGCTGGTGCCCATTATCGGCAAGCTCAAGGATGCAGGCATCCGCGTCAGCCTGTTCATCGAGGCAAGCGAACGGCAGCTTGATGCTGCGCTGCGGCTCGGCGCGCCGGTGGTGGAATTCCACACCGGCGAATATGCCCATGCCCATCTCGACGGTAATCGCGCGAAGACCGCCGCCGAGCTCAAGCGCATTGCCGATATGGCCGCACTTGCCGCCAAGAACGGGATCGAGCCGCATGCCGGCCACGGACTCACATATGAGAATGTCCAGCCGATCGCAGCGATCCCGCAGATCGCCGAACTCAACATCGGCCACTACCTTATCGGCGAAGCGGTGTTCGTCGGCCTCGAGGACGCCGTGCACCGGATGCGCGAACTGATGGACGCAGCGCGATGAACGGCACCGCCGCACCCAGCCGCGCACAGGATCTCTGGGCGCTGGCGGCAGTCATCCCTTTCCTGCTCAGCATCGCCCTGCTGGGCTATGCCTTTAGTAAACAGGTGCTGGTGATGTTCGCGGGCGGCTGGCTGGCACTCCAGATGTTCGGCTATTCCGCCACGCTCAAGATGGCGAATGGCGACACGGCGCATTATCTGGTCAAGGCACAGGTACTGCTGAACTGGATGGTCCTGGCGCTGTACGAAGCAACGCTGGCGGGGATTGCATGATTATCGGCCTGGGATCGGACCTCTGCAATATTGAGCGGATCGCCAAATCGCTCGAGCGTTTCGGCGACCGTTTCGAACAGCGCGTTTTCACCGAGATCGAGATCGCAAAGGCGCGCCGCCGCCCCTTCACCATGGCCGGCACCTATGCCAAGCGCTTCGCTGCCAAGGAGGCTTTCAGCAAGGCGGCGGGCACCGGCTTCCGCCGTGGTGTGTTCATGAAGGACATCGGCGTGGTCAATGCCCCCTCGGGCGCGCCCACTCTGGCGCTGACCGGAGGCGCGGCAATTCGGCTTGCGGAATTGACGCCGCATGGCCATGAGGCGCTCATTCATCTTACCCTCACCGACGATCATCCATGGGCGCAGGCCTACGTCATCATCGAAGCACGTCCGCTATGACCTCGCAGACAAGCCCAGAAACAGCGAAACCAACCACAGTGAACACGATCGACAAGGACAAGGCCTTGAAGGCCGACAAGGACCATAAGGAAAAGGTCAACTGGATCGCCGAGATCCGCGGCCTTGTGCTGATGCTGCTGGCCGTGCTGGCGTTCCACAGCCTTGTGGCCAAGCCGTTCTACATTCCCTCCACTTCGATGATGCCGACGCTCTATGTCGGCGACCGCTTGGTGGTGAGCAAATATCCCTATGGCTGGAGCTGGGCCTCAGTCAGCTTCCACCTGCTGCCGCGCGGCAGCTGGCGCATCTTCGGCAGCACTCCTGAGTATGGCGATATCGTGATCCCCGTGCACCCGGTGCGCGACGAGGACTATATCAAGCGCGTCGTCGCCTTGCCGGGAGACCGAATTGCGGTGCGCGACGGGCGCATCATTCTCAATGGCGTGCCGGTGAAGCGCGAAGTCGTTCCCCCGCTGCACATCCCGTTCGAGCCGGACCTGCTATGCGAGGGCGCGCCCTGCCTCAGCGCGTTCACCAATTACCTGGTGCGCGACGCCAACGGTAAGCAATATTTCGAAGTCCCCGACTATCGCGAGACGCTGCCCAATGGCGCGACCTATCTCGTGATCGACCATCTCGAAGACCAGCCGCTCGACAATTTCGACGAAATCACCGTGCCGCAGGACCATGTGTTCGTGATGGGCGACAATCGCGATCATTCGGCCGACAGCCGCGAACTCTACAGCCCGCGCGGCTTGATGGGGCCTGTGCCGCTCGAGAATATCGGGGGCCGGGCGGAATTCATCACTTTCTCGCTCGATGGCTCGACCACCTGGAACCCGATCAGCTGGTTCGAGAGCCTGCGCGGCCATCGCGCATGGACTACGCTGCGTCCAGCCAAGGCCAAGCAAGGCGCGGCCAGCGAGTAGGCCAATCATGGCGAAGAAATTCCTCTACTTCGTAGCAGCGGTCATCGTGTTGGTGATCGCGGTGCTGGTGGTGCTGCGCATCTGGGCGCAGGAACTGACCGCGCTGGCGCTGGTCCCTTCGACCGAATTTGCCGAGCAGGCTCCACTGGCCGAGAATGCCTATACCGATCCGGCAATGTGGTATTCGCATCCAGGCCTGGCGACTGACAAGGACCCGGCGCGGTGGCAGCCAGCCAATGCGGGCGAACGCAGTGGCCTGCCCACCCTGGCGGATACCGCCCCA
Organism: Altererythrobacter sp.; assembly: GCA_023260985.1. Classification (GTDB taxonomy): domain Bacteria; phylum Pseudomonadota; class Alphaproteobacteria; order Sphingomonadales; family Sphingomonadaceae; genus Erythrobacter. Next base: position 5,331 of record JALRKY010000056.1, read on the forward strand.
CCCCGTTTCGCGGTCTTCTTCATCCATCCGACGAGCTATCTCGATCGTTCGCACTGGAACGCACCCTTGGGCAATAAAGACGCCGAAGATTTAGTGCGTGTCTACCTGCGCGGAATGGCAAGCCCGTTCAACCACGCAAGCGCGATCTGGGTGCCGCGCTATCGGCAGGCGGCGATGGGCGCCTTCCTGACCGACGGGCCGGAAGGCCAGCAGGCACTCGACGCGGCCTATCGCGACGTCGAACAGGCTTTCGCGGCCTTCCTCGCCGCCACCGATGCCAAGACGCCGATCGTGGTCGCCGGGCACAGCCAGGGCGCGCTCCATCTGATGCGGCTGCTGCGCGAACAGGTTGCGGGCAAACCGCTCGCGGCGCGGGTTGCAGCAGCCTATGCCGTGGGCTGGCCAGTTTCCGCAACGCATGACTTGCCCGCGATGGGCCTGCCCGCCTGCG
>JALRKY010000074.1 GCA_023260985.1 Altererythrobacter sp.
ATCTGAGGCTCGAACTTCATGGTGACCTTGCCGGTTGCGCCGTGACGCTGCTTGGCGACGATCAACTCGGCGAGACCGAACACCCGCTCCATGTCGAGCGCCCATTTAGCGTGGTCGTCGAACACCTTGGCATCATCGCCCTCGCGGGGCCGCTTCGGCTCCTTGGCGGCGACGTAGTAATCCTCGCGATAGACGAACCACACCATATCGGCGTCCTGCTCGATCGAGCCCGATTCGCGCAGGTCCGACAATTGCGGCCGCTTATCTTCGCGCTGTTCCACCGCACGGCTGAGCTGCGAGATTGCGATCACCGGAACTGCAAGCTCCTTGGCCAGCGTCTTGAGCCCGCGGCTGATCTCCGAAATCTCGTTCACGCGATTGTCGTTGGCGCGACCCGATCCTTGCAGCAGCTGGAGATAGTCTACCACGATCAGCCCGATGTCGTGCCGCCGCTTCAGCCGGCGGGCGCGGGTGCGCAGCGCCGCGATGGTGAGCGCGGGCGTGTCGTCGATATAGAGCGGAAGCTCGGCCAGCTGCTGGCTGGCGAAGGACAGCTTCTGGAATTCGTCGCGAGTCAGCTTGCCGCTGCGCAGCGCCTCGGAGCTGATCTCTGCCTGTTCGGCCAAGATACGCGTCGCCAGCTGGTCGGCGCTCATTTCGAGGCTGAAAAAAGCGACCGGCGCGCCATAGTTGAATTTGCCGCCATCGCGCTGCCAGCGCAGGTGTTCCTCCGCGCAGTTGAAAGCGATGTTGGTGGCAAGCGAGGTCTTGCCCATGCCAGGGCGCCCGGCGAGGATGACAAGGTCCGAATTGTGCAGGCCCGATGTCTTGCGGTCGATAACGTCGAGCCCGGTGGTCTTGCCCGACAGGCCGCCACCCGAATTCATCGCCGCTTCGGCCATACGGATCGCGGTCATTGCCGCGCTGCGGAAACTTTCGGCTTCGCTGCCGGTCGCGGCACCGTCCGCCACCTTGTAAAGCTGTGCCTCAGCTTCCGAAATGCGGTCCATCGGCGAGACTTCGTCGCTTGTGTCGAGCGCGCCTTCAACCAGCTGGCGTCCTACGCTTACCAATTCGCGCAGCAGAGCCAGGTCGTAAATCTGCTGCGCCAGTTCGCCCGCGGCGAGCAGGCCGAGCCCGTCTTGCGTCAACTGCGCGAGATAGGTCGTCCCGCCCAGTTCCCGCAGCGCATCATCCGCTTCGAAATAGGGCTTGAGCGTCACCGGGCTGGCGGTGGCGTTGCGTTCGAGCAGCTTGAGCACCCGCTCGTAAATGCGCTGGTGCAGCGATTCGAAGAAATGATCGGGCCGCAGGGGTGTGCGCAATTCCTCGATCACGCGATTGTCGATCAGCACCGCTCCCAGGAACGCCGCCTCGGCTTCGATATTCGAAGGCAGCGCGGTCGGCTTGGAGGATTCGGCGCCGGGCCGGACAATCAGATCAGTTTCGGACATGCGTCTCTATTGCGCGCTGGCGGGCTCCGGGCGCAATAGGCACGCGCCTTCAGAATCGAAATTCTTGCCGGTCCGGTCTGTGGATAGCGTGGATTGAATCTCGAAATGCTTGCTCAATCGGTGCTGCATCTGCGAAAGGCCGCATGACCATGGCCCACGATCACCGCATTGCCCACATCTCCCTCGACGAGGAGACGATCATCTGGCGCAATGCCGATGTCGAGCAGGAGCGGCGAGTCGCAATTTTCGACCTGATCGAGGAGAACTGTTTCAAGCCGGTGCGCAGCGCAGCGCGAGGGGCAAGTGGCCCCTATCGCCTCAGTCTTTCGGTGCACGAAGGGCGGCTGGTGATGGATATTCGCAGCGAGGATGACCAGCTGCTCGAAACCCTGCTGATCGGCCTGGCGCGGTTTCGCCGCCCGATCCGCGAATATTTCGCGATCTGCGACAGCTATTACCAGGCGATCCGCAAGGCGACCCCGACCGAAATCGAAACGATCGACATGGCGCGCCGCGGCATCCACGACCATGCGGCCGAATTGCTGCTCGAACGGCTTGAGGGCAAGGTCGAAACCGATTTCGCCACCGCGCGGCGGCTTTTCACGCTAATCTGCGTGCTGCATATCAAGGGCTGAACGAAGGCGGGGTCGGATGGGACGCAAGCGAAAACCTGCACGCCGCGCGTGGCGCCGTTATCTCCTTTCAGCGATAGTGCTTGCGGGCCTGTCAGGCACCGCGTGGTATTGGTGGGACCTGCAATATTTCGCGCCCGACGAGGCGACGTTCCCCGAGCAAGGCGTGGCGGTGAGCGAGCGCGAAGGGTTGGTCGGGTTCCAGAGCGTGCGCGCGCTGGGCGGCAGTTTCGCCTATATCGAAGCGAGTAGTGGCGCAGCGGGGCAGGATGCGCGCTTTGGCCGCAACCTTGCAGCTGCCCGGCAGGCGGGGCTAAAGGTCGGGGCGCTCCACCATTTCGATCCATGCGCCGGGGCCGACGCCCAATCCGCCAATTTCGTCACCATGGTGCCGCGCGACGCAAGCCTGCTGCCTCCGGCGATCTCGCTGGAAGAAACGGCCGACCAATGCGCCGAAAAGGTCAGCGATGCGGCGGTCGAAAGCGAATTGCTCACCTTCATCAACCAGGTCGAGATGCACGCGGGCAAGCCGGTGATCTTGAAGCTGTCCGAGGATTTCGAAGATCGTTATGGCATCGCCACTCGGATCGAGCGCGACCTTTGGTTGGTTCGTGACCGGTTCCTTCCGCGCTATGCGCAGCGGCCGTGGCTGCTATGGAGCGCAAATGGGGCGCGGGTGACCGAGGCCGCCGAAGAACCGCTCGAATGGGTGATGGTGCAGTCGTGATGGAGCGCGCAGAATGAGTGAAGACAACAACCGCGACAGCCTGATCGCAGCTGCCCGCACCGCGCTCGAAAATTCCTATTCGCCCTATTCGAAGTTCCGTGTGGGCGCGGCGCTCCGCTTTGCCGACGGCACTGTCGTGACGGGTACCAATGTAGAAAACGCCAGCTATGGCCTGACTTTGTGCGCGGAAACTGTTGCCGTGGCGAAGGCGATGGATGACGGCCATCGCGGCGGGCTGGAAGAGATCGCGGTGATCGGCGACACAGCGGCGCCCGTCACTCCCTGCGGCCGTTGTCGGCAGGTGCTCAACGAACTCGCCGAACTCGGCGGCACCGACCCGTTGGTGTGGTGCGCTGGCGATGCGGATGTGGTGAAGACCAGCCTGTCCGAACTGCTGCCGCGCGCTTTCGGTCCGGCGAGCCTTAGCTAACCGTCAAGCCATTCGAGCAGCGCGGCGAGGCAGTCGCGCCCCAGCAGTTTGCACCGCTCGGGGCTCCAGCCCTGCTCGGGCTCGGGGAAGTCGGCGAGATCCTTGTAAGGCATTTCCAGCGTCATCGATGTCGCGCCGAAGCGCTCGGCGACCTGGTTTGTGCTCATCGACAGATTGGCCTTGCCCTTGGCGGACTTGGGATAGCCCAGTTTGACCTGGAAATCGGGCGTGCGCCTGTCGAGGATTTGCTGGTAGCGGTAATAGCTCTCGCCCAGTTCTGAGGTCCATGAAGGGATCCCTTCGAAGCCCGCCAGGAACACGGCGGGAATCGCTTCGTCGCCATGCGCGTCGAGCGCGAAATCCACCCCGGTCGCATCCATATAGTTGCGGATCGCAAGCACTTCGGGCGACTTCTCGGGCGAAGGATTGTCCCATTCGCGGTTGAGGTTGGTGCCAACGGCATTGGTGCGGAGATGGCCACGGCGCGACCCGTCAGGGTTGCAATTGGGCACGATATGGAAGCGGCAGCGTTTGCGCAGTCCGCGCGCGACCGGGTCGGCCGGATCGGTCAGGCATTCGAGCACGCCTTCCATCCACCATTCGGCTTGCGTCTCGCCTGGATGCTGGCGGGCATAGAGCCACACCTGCTTGTCGCCTTCGCCCATTTCGAGGCAATCGATCGGCTGCCCGTCGAGCGTGGTGCCCAGCCGCACCAGCGAAACGCCTTCGCTGGAGGCGGCCTCGGCAACCAAATCGTGGTGCCGCTCCATCGAATAGGGCGCGAAATAGGCGAACCACGCGACATTGCTTGCCGGAGTGTAAGTGATGGTCAGCGTGCCGTCGGCTTCGGTATCGTCGAAGCTGCTGGCGGCGCGCACCCAATATTCGCGGTCTTCGGAAACGCAGGCGTCATAGCCCGGCCAGCCGCCTGGATAGGCCGATTTGTTGAGGCCGGTGAGCTTGAGCTGCAATTCCTCGCCCGCAGCGCAAGTGACGCGAAAATGGAACCACTGCGCGAATTCGCTCATGTGGTCCTTGCGTATCGTCAGCGTGGCCTTGTTGCCTGCAATCGAGAGCACTTCGATATTGCCGCTGTCGAAATTGGCGTCGATTCCAATGTCAGTCACTCAGCTACCTCTATTTCGATTGCCTCGCCATTATTGCCCGGGAAGTCACGGAACAGCGCCGCGGCGATGGCCACCGCGCCCTGCACAGGATCGGCCAGTTCTGACTTGGGCGAAACGGTGAAGCGCGCACGGCCTTCCCATACCGTTTGCCCGCTCGCCTTGTCGCGAAGCATTACGCCAAGCTCGGTGCCCAGCCGCTCGCTCGATCCGCTGCCGCCAAGGTTGATCCCGATGCCGAGGCCCACGCCCGAACCGTAGGAACCGGTCGAGCCGCCGACACCCACGCTCACCGGGCCGCGGCGCTTCTCTTCACCGCCGATCCGGAAGTGTTCGACCCGCACTTGAGCTACGAGGCTGGCCGTATCGCTTCCTGCTTCGGAAAAGCCGATTTGTGCGAGTTCGCTGGCGACTGCCGCCTTATAGGGCGCCTGCGCCAGCGAGTCCTCTTCGGCCCCGGGCGCACTGACCACGAAGACCGTGCCGTGATGCGCCGCCGCAAGCGCAGCAGCATCGTGGAAGCGGGTTACTTCAACCGGGCCGGGCGCCGGGATTGAAGCGCATCCTGCCGACGCGACTGACGCCGCCAGCGCAAAAGCAATCCTGTGGAGCTTGGTCATAGTCTGTTTCCTCGTTGCAGCCCCTAGCCTTGTGCAGGGGTATTTGCCAGTGCCGCTTGCCTCGATCGGAGCACTCGTCGGTAAAAGCGGATGCATCCATGTTTTTCACACAATCCTTGCGCTAACTTGCTAACGCGGCGCCGTGAGTGAAGGAAAGAGCTTTCCCGAACTGGTGACCGGCGGTGCCGGTTATATTGTCAGTCACGCCGTGCTGGCACTGGTCGATGCCGGATGGCCGGTTGCCGTAATCGACAATCTTTCGACCGGCTTCCGCTTCGCGGTTCCTGCGGGCGTGGCCTTCTATGCAGGCGATATCGCGGATGAAGCGCTGCTGGCGCGCATCTTTGCCGAGTAGGGCATTGGAGGCGGGCAGGGCGCGATCATGCATTTCGCCGGATCGATCCTGGTGCCGAAATCGGCCAGCGACCCGCTGAAGTATTATCTCAACAACACGGTGAGGAGCCGCACCCTGATCGAGGCGGCGGTCCGCGCCGGAGTGCCCCGTTTCCTGTTCAGCTCGACCGCGACGATTTACGGCATGTCTGAAGTTTCGCCGTTGCACGAGCCGCTGCCGCGGCAACCGATCAACCCCTATGGTTGGTCGAAGATGATGACCGAGTAGATGCTGGCCGACACGGCAGCGGCGCATGACATCGACTATTGCGTGCTGCGCTATTTCAACGTCTCGGGCGCCGACCCACAGGGGCGCAGCAGCCAGTCGACCGTGGGAGCCAGGCATCTGATCAAGGTAGCGGTGGAAGCTGCGCTGGGTCTGCGCGATCATGTGGCGATCTTCGGTGACGATTATCCGACCTCGGATGGCACGGGCGTACGTGACTACATCCCTGTCAGCGACCTTGCCGATGCCCATGTGCTGGCGCTCGAGGCGCTGGCGGCGCAGCCGGGGCGCTCGATGCTGATGAATTGCGGCTATGGGCGCGGTTTCTCTGTCAACGAAGTGCTCGATGTGGTCGAACGGGTGACGAACCTGAAGATCGAGCGGCGGCTTCAGCCGCGCCGCGAAGGCGATCCGGCGTCGCTTGTTTCCGATCCTTCGGTGATCCGCGGAACGTTGCCGTGGCAACCGCGCTTCGACGACCTCGATACGATCGTGGCGCATGCGCTGGCCTGGGAGCGCAGTTTGCTCGAAATCCGCGGAGCGGCTTGACCCAGATCTGTTCACGCGCTAACGGCGCGCTTCGAATTTGCCGCGTCGGGGGCAGCTCCGGCGCGTTTGCTTTTGGAATTGAGAACATGAAGATCCGTAACAGCCTCAAGTCGCTGAAGGACCGCCACCGCGATTGCCGCGTTATCCGCCGTCGTGGCCGGACCTATGTGATCAACAAGACCAACCGTCGCTTCAAGGCCCGCCAGGGCTGATTTCGCCGTTTGGCGAATCGCCCGGGGACGATTGCGTAGCGATACCGGCCCGCCTCCCATGGAGCGCGGGCCGTTGCTGTATGAGAAGCTGCTGACGTGAGCGAACAAGTGCAGGCTGTAGTCTTCGATGTCGGGCGGGTGATTATCCAGTGGGATTTGCGCCACCTCTTTGCTCAGCTCATCGATGATCGGGGCGAGCTCGACTGGTTCTGCGCCAATGTTGTGACAGAGGAATGGCATTTCGAGCACGACGCCGGGCGCCCGCTCGACGAGATGGTGCCCGAGCGCAAGGCGATGTTCCCCGATCACGCGCATCTGATCGACGCCTATCGCTATCGCTTCCTCGATACGATCCCGGGTCCGGTGCCCGGCACGGCGCAGCTGATAGAGGCGCTGGTCGCACGCGGTATGCCGCTTTACGCGATCACCAATTTCGGGGACGAATTCTGGGACGAGTTCTTCCCGAGCGAGCCGGTGCTGGGCCATTTTCGCGATATCGTCGTATCCGGGCAGGAAAAGCTGGCCAAGCCCGATCCTGCGATCTTCCGGCTTGCCGAACGGCGTTTCGGCCATGCCGCGTCCACGATGCTGTTCGTCGACGACAATTCCGCCAATATCGTGGCGGCGGCGGAGCTGGGTTGGCAGACCCATCATTTCAGCGATGCCGAAGCGCTTGCGCGCGATCTTGAAGTGCGCGGCCTGATTTAGCGCGATTGCGCGGTTTGCGGACAAAAAAGCCCCCGGCGTGGGGACACCGGGGGCCTTGGGGACAAGCCGGGTGTGGAGAGGGTTGCTCGGCGAGGGATCAGGTAAGCTTACTTGCCGTTGCAGGCAGCCAGCTGGTCGTCAGCCAGAGCTTTGCCCTGCGCCTTGAAGCTGGTAACTTCGCCGAATTCACGGGCGAGGCCGCGGCAGATGCGCAGCGGGCGCGAAGTGCCCTTGGCAGCCTTGCAGATCGTGCCTTCGCAGAACCATGCCACGTCCGAAGCGACGGTGCGGGCATCGGTTGCAGGAGCGGCGAGTTCGGCCACATAATAGGGGCCGCTGGCGGCCGCCATTGCCGGAGCGGGGGCGGTGAGCGTGCCGAAAGTTACTGCGGTACAGGCGAGGGCGAGAACGAGCGCGCCGACGCGGTTCGTGCTGGAGAGGGAGAGGGTCACAGTCTTGTCCTTCTTTGAGGGGTCTTGTTCTGTGCTTTCAAGTTTCGAATCGAGACCAGTTGCGAAACACTACCTAATCGATTAGGTTTCAAGTTGCAACTAGAAACTGAAAATTTTTTGCGACCCCGCGAAACAAAGGTTAGATAGGTTGCTGGAAGAGGACTGATCTATGGGTGATATCAGAGAATCGCTTCGCGACCTGATCGAATGCGGCCTACCGCAAGCACTTGAAGTGATGGGCGAACGGTGGTCTTTCATGATCCTGCGCGCTAGCTTCAAAGGGGTGTATCACTTCGAGGAATTCCTCAGCGAACTGGGCATCGCGCGCAACATCCTCTCGAACCGGCTCGCCAAGCTGGTCGAGCATGGCATCCTCAAGCGTGAGCCCTGCGCCGACGATCGCCGCAAGATCGAATATCGCCTTACGGAAAAGGGCTTCGACTTGCTTCCGGCCATGATTGCACTGCGTCAATGGGGCCAGAAATATGGCGCCGAAGTGGTCGAGGATCCTGTGCTCGTCGACGAGATCGACCGTCTGCCGATTGGCCCCGTATCGATCCTTTCGCATGACGGGCGCATCATGGGGCCCAAGGACCTCGCGCTGGTCAAGCGCGAGAATATCGGCTTGCGGACCGACGGCACCCGTGCAAGTGCCGGTGACGCGATTAGCCGCGGCGACGTGGTGGATCTGGAAGCGGCAAAGCGGCGAGCTGCAAGCTAAGGCCGGGAGCGCCCGCAAACGCCCAATTGCCGGCGTTTGCGTCAATGGAAGCTTTGTGCCCCCTCCTTGCCCGTTATTTCGAGCCCGGCACCTGCCAGCATATCGCCAAATCGGCCCTCGTTATAGGCATCGAACAGGTCAGTGGCGCCGCTAAGATGCTCGCCGTTGAGGAAGATTTGCGGGATCGTCGGCGCGCCACTGCGTTCGTGATCTGCAACCGTTCCGCCCTGCGCCAGCACCATCTCCGCCTCACGCAGCTTGCCGATAATCTCTTTCGGCTTGTGCTTCCTTGCCATTCCATTTCTCCTTCGCGGCCAATTCTAAAATAGTAATTGGGCCACTCAGAAAGGGGGCAGATCACGCCCGCTCGCGTTCTTAAGCGCAAAACTGTCACACTCGCGTTCTTAAGCGCAAAACTGTCACAATGAAGGTTGCAAAGGACTCAGAATTTGATCTACTCCCCAGAATAGAAACAGAATGTACCCGGAAAACGGGTTGCGAAAGTGGGGAGGAGTTTTCAATGAAGAGACTCGAATTGTATCTTGGCACCGCCGTGGTGGCGCTTGCTGCTACACCTGTTATGGCACAGGAGGCAGAGCAAGGAGACAACCAGGCCAACGTCATCATCGTGACCGCTCAGCGCCAGGCGCAGAGCCTGCAGGAAGTACCGATCGCGGTTAGCGCCTTCGACGCCGAAGCGCTCGAAGCGCAGCAGATCGAAAACGCCAGCGACCTTCAGCTTACTCTCCCAAACATAACCTTCACTAAGAGCAACTTCACCGCATCCAGTTTCACTATACGCGGCATTGGGGACCTCTGTGTGGGTTCAAGTTGCGATAGCGCCACCGGCATTCACATGAACTCCGCACCGCTTTTCGGCACGCGATTGTTCGAAACTGAATATTTCGACCTTGAGCGGATCGAAGTGCTTCGCGGACCTCAGGGCACGCTATTTGGTCGAAATGCCACCTCGGGCGTTGTTAACGTCGTTACGGCCAAGCCCAGTATGTCGGGTTTCTCGGCGGCTGCGGAATTCGAGTACGGAAATTATAATAGCATAAAAACAAAGGGCATGATTAACGTGCCTCTGGGCGATACGATGGCAGTTCGTGTCGCTGGCTTCTATCTCAATCGCGATGGATACACGGAAAATGTGTATGACGGCAGCGACATCGATGACCGTGACATGTATGCGGTTCGCGGCTCACTGCGTTGGGAGCCAGGCCCCGATACAACACTCGATCTGATGGCTTATTACTTCCGAGAAGATGATAGCCGCATGCGTATCCAGAAGCAGCTGTGTCAGCGAGACCCTAGCGGCGTCTTGGGGTGTCTTAATACGCGTCGTGATTATGCCAAGACGAACGCCAACTCCACTTTCACCGGCACGCTTGGGTCGCGGGAATTCTTAAATATCGCTACATCCGGTGCGGCGACCAATTTTGGGCTTAATAGCCTTTATGGCCCAGACGCCTATTGGAATTTTGACGAGCCACAAGATCCGCGTAAAGTAAGCACCGCATTCAAGCCTGAATATTTTACTGACGAACTCCAGCTTCAGGCTCATCTCGAGCATAACTTTGAGAAATTTAAGGTAGGGATCACAGGAACTTACCAGGAAACGTCGGTCAACTCGCGGCAGGACTATAACAATGGCGTCGGGGATCGTTCGCTCTTAGTTCCAGGTTTGACTACGCTTGGTATTTATTCCAATCCCGCTGCAGTTGGACCGACTGTAGCGAGTTATTTCTCGCCGATTAGGTCCGCCCTTACGCCCAACGGTGTTTCAGGTGAATTGTGCGTTTCGGACACGCGAGACGATAACCGCGGGTCCTATGAGGGCTATTCGATTTGTTCCGACGACCTTATCCAGTTCGACAGGTCTTCAGCCAGCACAAAAAGCTGGTCGGCAGAAGCAATCATATCGTCAGATCTTGACGGCCCATTTAATTTTCAATTGGGCGGCATTTATGCGACGTCAAAAACCGATAATGGCGACTACTATGTCAACTCTTTTGCCATCGACTACATTACAGGGGTTTTGGGGTCGTTTACCGCTCTAGGCGCGGGAGCACCCCCCTCCTATCTCGCAACGTCGTTCTATCGTAACAATACACAAAAATTCCAGCTGGATAGTTGGGGTCTTTTCGGTGAGGTCTACTACCAGCTTTCGGATAGGCTAAAGTTCACCGGCGGGTTGCGCTACAATGACGACAAGAAAGCGCTGACGGCGCGAACGACGCTTGCTGCCTTCCTGAACCCCTATTCCAACGACGGTGATCCGTTCAGCTCTCCTTTCGTAGGCAGTTACGATGCCGATCCTGGTACCGCAGGCAATCAACTTGTCCAAACGAGGAAGGTTGGCTTCAACGAGGTAACTGGTCGCGCAGTTCTTGACTTCCAAATGACACCCGACAACTTGGTGTATGCGTCCTACTCCAGAGGCTATAAGTCAGGCGGCATCAATCCACCGCTGTCCCCAATATTTGAGGTTCCGGAGTCCTTTGGCGCTGAACAAATTGACGCTTTTGAAATCGGTAGCAAAAACACGCTTGCCGACGGCGCAGTCCAGTTGAATGCGACGGCGTTCATGTACAAGTACAAGGGTCTGCAGCTTAGCCGGATTATTGCGCGTACGTCGGTCAATGACACGATTGATGCGGATATATGGGGTCTTGAGCTCGAAACTATTATCCGGCCGTCTGATAACTGGCTGATCAACATGAACTTCAGCTACCTCAATGCCGAGGTTGCAGGTGACCAGTTGTTCAGTAATCCACGTGACCCGGGCGGTGGTGACCCGAATGCAGTGATTATCAAGGATATCACCAACGGTGCACTTTGCGCCGTCACTGGCTCTGTCGCAGGCGGGCCTGATGCCTATGTTGCCGCTATAAATGGATCCGTCGGCCTCCAAGCTCCTACAGAGTTTCTCGGAGATGGTGGCATCGCGTCATCTGGCGCGTTTGGCATCTGCTCTGCTCTTCAAGGTAACGCAGCAACTGTGGGTGCGTTGTTTGGTGGCATCCAAGTCCTCAGCCCAGGCGTAGAGGTAAATCTGAAGGGAAATAAGCTTCCCCAGGCGCCAGATACTAAAGCCTCTGTAGGTGCACAGTACACGCATGAGTTTTCCAACGGTAATACGTTGGTGCCACGCGTTGATATCACCTACACGGGTGAACAGTTCGGCAGCGTATTCAACGGCAATGTCAACCGGCTTGAATCCTTTGTTCAGGCCAATGCCCAGATCCAGCTGAATTCGGCTAATGGCAGCTGGTATCTTCGCGGCTTCGTCCAGAACATTTTTGACAGCAACTCGGTGACTGGTCTTTATGTCACCGACGCATCGTCGGGCTTGTTCACCAATATCTTTACGCTTGAACCTCGGCGCTATGGCGTCGCGCTCGGCATGAAGTTCTAAACTCAGGGCATCGCGCCATGGAAGGGGCGTCGCGGTCAGCCGCGGCGCCCCTTTTTTGCATGGGTACGGGGAAATGGGGCAGGCGCTCTGGAACCGCGGAAGCGACGTACTCCAAACGGTTCATTGTGCTAACTCGATCACGCACGCTTAGAGGGTCCACAGAAATGCCCCATTATGCGCGAGCTGCGCGCCCGCAGGCGAAATTCTGTTACCTTGAGCGATGCTGCGTATCGCAGGCTGACATCGCTCGCTGTATTGAGATCGATCAA
>JALRKY010000030.1 GCA_023260985.1 Altererythrobacter sp.
CTAACTCGATCACGCACGCTTAGAGGGTCCACAGAAATGCCCCATTATGCGCGAGCTGCGCGCCCGCAGGCGAAATTCTGTTACCTTGAGCGATGCTGCGTATCGCAGGCTGACATCGCTCGCTGTATTGAGATCGATCAAAGACCTGAGGCGAGGAAATCACAGATAGAGAAAAAAGGAGGTTGGGGCGGCGAAGGCCGGCTCTTTCAGCGGTCTATCGCCCAGCCGCATTAGATCAACCGCCGCAAAGTCCGCAGAACTGCGCCATCCTTGGCGGTGTTTGCGTAGGATGGTGGAAAATCAGTTCAGGGAAGGACTGTTTGGTGCGGTCGAGAAGACTCGAACTTCCACGGCCTTGCGGCCACAACGACCTCAACGTTGCGCGTCTACCAGTTCCGCCACGACCGCACCCAGTCGTTCGAAAGGCACGAAGCCCCTCGCGAACAGGAGCGCGCCAGTAGCAATAGCGGTGCGGCTCCGCAAGCACTTTACCACGGCAATATCGCGATAATTGCAAGCTAGGGCGACCAGCCGATCTCGATCACGCGCGCCGAGCGCGGCACATCGACCATCGCTTCGCTGATCCGCATGGTTGCACCCGGCGCCAATTCGCGCTGCGGCGGGACGATTTCCCAAGTATAGACGATCTGGTCCTGCTCGTTGCGCAGGGCGATCATTATCGAAGGCACCGAAGCGGTGGTGCGGCCGGTGTTGGTGATCGATCCGCTTACCTCAAGATACTCGGTGCCATTGGGCAGGGTCTGCTTGTCTTGCTGCTCGGGAGGGAAATCGAGCTGCAGGCCGGGCTTCTCCATCCCAAACACGGGGCGCTCGAACGGAAGCCAGCTGGGCATGCCCCAGATATTGATCGCGACGATCGCCCCGAATACCGATACTGCGAACAGCAGTGCCGCGGCAGTCCACAGTCTGAGCGGATTGCGGCGAGCACGGAAGGGCGGTTCGTAGCCGAAGCGCGAATAGCCGCTCTCTTGCTCTTCGATAAAGTTAGCAGGTTCGGTGGACGCGCTTTCCGCTTCTACCAGAGCAGGCTGTGCTGCATCTTCGACAGCGGCGGGCTCCTCAGGAGACCGCACTTTGACTTCAGGCTCGGGCTGCGCAGCTTCCTCGACCGGTTGCGGCGTGCGCCAGAAATTCACCGATGGCTGCGGCGGCGGGGGCTGAGGCTGCTCCGGTTCGCGTTGTTCCACCTCGCCAGCGGCTTCCGGCTGGGCCGGAGCGTGCTCCGCCGAAGGCGCAGGTTTGGGAGCGGGTTCTGCCGATGGCGCCGCCGCGGGAGCGGGCTCCCCTGCTAGTTGGGGCGCAGGCTCGCCTGCCGCAAGCTCCGGTCCATCCTGGAACCAGCTATGCTTGCATGTGGCGCAGCGCACCTTGCGCCCATCGATGCCGATGGCCGTGTCAGGCACAACATAGCGTGTGCGGCAGGCTGGACACGCAATTATCATGTCACTCAGCGCATTAGGCGGCACGACACAGTGCAACAAGGGCGGGGAAGCCCTGAGACGCGGAAACCCGCCATTTTTCCACACTGAAGCCTCGCTATAGCTTGGTCCCGCGATGATTGGCCTTGCGCTGCCTTACCCTTCGGATAGAGCCACGCTATGACCGAGGGGACAGGCGAAATCGTAACCTTCGACAATGTCGGGCTGCGTTACGGCACCGAACCCGAAGTGCTGCGCGACCTGTGCTTCACGCTCTACCCTGGCCTGTTCTATTTCCTCACCGGTGCCAGCGGGGCGGGCAAGACCAGCTTGCTGAAGCTGCTTTACCTTGCCCAACGCCCCTCGCGCGGGGCGATCCGGATGTTTGGGAAGGATACGATAACGCTGCCGCGCGAACAGCTGCCGGCCTTCCGCCGAAAGCTTGGTGTGGTGTTCCAGGATTTCCGCCTAGTCGAGCACCTTTCCGCATTCGACAATGTCGCGCTGCCTCTTAGGGTGGCGGGCGTGCGCGAGGCGGATCTGGGGAAACCGGTGGCTGACATGCTCGAATGGGTCGGCTTGGCGCAGCGCATGGATGCCGTTCCTGCAACTATGTCGGGTGGCGAGCAGCAAAGGGTGGCAATCGCCCGTGCGGTAATCGGCCGGCCCGACTTGCTGATCGCCGACGAGCCGACCGGCAATGTCGATCCCGAAATGGCGCTCAAACTGTTGCAACTGTTCGAACGGCTCAACCGGCTCGGCACCACGGTGATCGTTGCCACGCATGACATCCACCTGCTCCGTCAAGTCCCCGATTCGCTGATCATGCGGCTGCAGAAAGGGCAGTTGCTCGACCCGACGGGGGCGCTGCGGTTTGCGCCGCGGCCGGTGGTGCGCACGGCACAGCGGGGAAAAGAGGCATGAGCCGTGCTCCGCTGATCGACCGATCACTGGTGCGCGACTTGGTGCCTTTCAAGGGCCGCCGCGTGGCGCGTCTCGTCCCGCGCCACCCTGCCAGTGGACCGATGCCATGGGTGATCGCGATCATGATCGCCTTGACCGTGATGGCGGCTGCCGCCGGGCTTGCGCTTGGCAATCTCGCCGATCGTGCTCGGACCGACCTGTCTGGTGCGCTGACCGTACAGATCGTCGAGGCCAATGCGGAAACGCGGGCCGCATTGGCGGATCGCGCGGCCGGGATACTGGCGGCCGACTCTGCGGTGGCGAGCCTGCGTGTGATCCCGCATGATGAGCTGGTCGAAATGCTGGCTCCCTGGATTGGTGCGAGCGACGAGGCTGGCGAGGCGGTACCGATCCCGGCGCTGATCGACGTGCAATTGTCCGAGGTTGCCGATGTGGCGGAGGTTGCACGGCTAAATGCCTTGCTGCTCAACGAGATTCCACAGGCGCGGATGGATGCCCAGTCCGACTGGTTGCGCCCGGTCTATGATGCGCTGGCTTCGTTGCAGTATCTCGCGATGGCGCTGATCACCTTGCTCGCCTTCACCAGTGCGGGCGCGGTGTGGCTGGCGGCACGTAGCTCGTTCAACAACCATCGCAAGACGGTGGAGATCGTTCACTTGCTGGGCGGCACCGATCCCCAGATCGCATGGGTATTCCAGCGCAGCCTTACCATCGACGCCGTTCTGGGCGGGCTGATAGGGCTTGTGCTCGGGGTGCTTGCGGTTGGCCTGATAGGCAACCAGTTTGCGGCAATCGATTCGGGCATGGTCGAAGGAGGTAATTTGCGCGAGCTCGATTGGCTCATACTTGCGGCAATTCCGCTTGCCGGGGTCTTGCTTGCGATGCTGACTGCGCGCATCACTGTGATGTCCGCTTTGAAACGAATGCTATGATCCTAAGACCTCTCTCCGCTGTATTCCTCGCCTGGGCGTTTGGCTTCGCGTGGTTCTTCGCCACGCTGCCCGCGCCTGCCGGCGACATAAAGACCGACGCAGTGATCGTGCCGACCGGAGCCGCCGGGCGGATCCAGCGCGGGCTCGAAGTTCTCGACAAGGGTTGGGCCGAGCGGATGCTGGTGAGCGGGGTCGACCTAGAGGTACGCCCTGACGAATTCGCCGCCGAGTTCGACGTCTCCGGGCGGCGGATGAACTGCTGCGTCGAGCTGGGCTTTGCCGCAGTCGATACGCGCGGCAATGCAGAGGAAATCGCCAAATGGGTGGAGAAGCGGGGCATTTCCTCGATCCGGCTCGTTACCAGCGACTGGCACATGCGGCGCGTTGCAGGCGAACTCAGCCGTACGCTGCCGAGCATGGTGACGGTCGTGCCCGACGCAGTACGCACCGAGCCGAATTTCGGCGTGCTGCTGCTTGAGTATCACAAGCTCGTGGTGAGCCGCCTGACTGCCCTGATCCAGTCGTGAGCTGATCGAAATGTCGGTCCTGCGCAGTCTGCTCTATTACCCCGTGTTTTACATCGGGAGCATATTCCTGGTCAGCGCCTCGGTCGCAGCGGTGCCGCTTGGCAGCCAACGCCTGCGCAAGGTGGTGCGCGCCTGGTCGCGCTGGCATCGCTGGTGCGTGGTGCATGTGCTGGGGATCAAGGTGGTAATCGAAGGCGCGCGGCCTGAGGGGCCGGTGCTCTATGCGATCAAGCATGAAAGCCTGTTCGAAGCGATCGATATGCCCGCCTTCCTCGCTTCGCCGGCAGTCTTCGCCAAACAGGAATTGTTCAAGATTCCCGGCTGGGGGCATTCGGCGCTTCAGTATGGATCGATCCCGGTGGCGCGCGACGAAGGTGCGCGGACCCTTCGCCAGATGATTACGAAGGCGCGCGAGCGGATTGCCGAGGGTCGGCCGCTGGTGATTTTTCCCGAAGGTACGCGGGTTGCCCACGGCACCAGCCCCGAGCTACAATCGGGCTTTGCCGGGCTCTACAAGCTGCTTGCGCTGCAGGTCGTCCCGGTGGCGGTGAACAGCGGGCCGCTCTACCATCGGCTGTGGAAACGGTCGGGCAGCATCACCTACCGGATCGGAGAACCGATTCCGCCGGGCCTCCCGCGCGAGGAAATTGAATCGCGAGTAGTCGCAGCGATCAACGCGCTGAACTGAAGCGCCTAATGGCCGCGGCCGAAGTCAGGAGAAGGATCGTCCTGCCCTTCCTGAATGATCCCGCGGCGGATGGCGCGGGTGCGGCTGAACAGCTCGTGCAGCGCATCGCCATCGCCTGAGCGGATCGCGCGTTGCAGCGCAGTCAGGTCTTCGGTGAAACGCCCGAGCATCTCGAGGACGGCTACCTTATTGTGCAGAAAGACGTCGCGCCACATGGTCGGGTCGGACGCGGCGATGCGGGTAAAATCGCGGAAGCCGCCGGCGGAGTATTTGATCACTTCGCCCTGCGTCACTTCCTCTAGGTCGCTCGCAGTGCCGACAATCGTATAGGCGATCAAATGCGGGATGTGGCTGGTCACCGCCAGCACCAGATCGTGGTGCTGCGGGTCCATGATTTCGATCCGCGCGCCCAGCTTGCGCCAGAATTCGGCTAGCGCTTCGACCGAGGCTTCATCCACCCCCGCAGACGGCGTGAGAATGCACCAGCGATTGACGAACAGCGTGGCGAAGCCAGCTTCCGGCCCGCTCTGCTCGGTGCCCGCGACTGGGTGCGCCGGAATCACAATGGCGCCGGGCAGGGAGGCCGCGAGGTCGTCCGCCACGCTTTGCTTGGACGAGCCCACGTCGCTGACGATCGCATGCGGTGGCAGAACATCTGCTATTCCAGCCGCGGCTTCGCGCATAGCGCCCACCGGAACGCACAGGATTACCAGATCGGCATGGCGAACCGCATCGGCGGCGCTTTCGAAAACTGTGTCTGTCAGCCCGCGCGCTGTCGCCTTTGCGCGAACAGCAGGATCGGCATCATAGCCGGTTATGGCGATGTCAGGCGCGCGTGCTTTGACCGCCAGCCCGATCGAGCCGCCCAGCAGGCCGAGGCCGATAATCGCGACTTTTTCGATGCTCATGCGCCTTGCTCCACCAGCTTGCGCAGTACCTCTGCGATCGCGTCCATATCTTCGTTCGTGCCGATCGTGATCCGCAGCGCATGCGGCAGCCCCTGGCCCGGCAGGTGGCGGACGGCATAACCCGCTTCGCCAATTGCATTGAGCGCTTGCGCAGCGGTCACTTGGCCTTCAAACAGCACCAGCAGGAAATTGGCTTTGCTCGGGATAGCGCGCAGCCCTTGGTTGCCCAGCGCTTCGATCGCAGCGGTAAAGCGCGCCAGTTCGGCTGCATTGTGATCGCGCGAACGAGCGACAAAATCCTGATCGCCCAACGCAGCAAGTGCCGCGGCCTGCCCGCTCGTCGTGACGTTGAAAGGCCCGCGGATGCGGTTCAGCACATCGACCAGTTGCGGTGCACCGGTGGCCCAGCCGATCCGCTCACCGGCAAGGCCGTAGATCTTGGAAAAGGTGCGGGTGACTAGCACGTTGTTATGACGTGCGGCCAGTTCGATCCCGCCGTCCTCCTCGCTCGAGGTGAGATACTCGGCATAGGCCTGGTCCAGCACGAAAAGCACGTCCGAGGGCAGGCCGGCATGCAGCCGCTCAACCTCGCTTCGTGGCAAATATGTGCCGGTGGGATTGTTGGGGTTGGCAAGGAACACCACGCGCGTCCGCTCATTCACCGCCGCCATAAGCGCGTCGACATCGTTGGCGTAATCGCGGTCCGGCGCCTCGACCGGGGTTGCGCCGCAGCGCCGCGCGGCGATGTCGTAGACCGCGAAGCTGAAGCGGCTGAAGAGCACTTCGTCGCCCGGGCCAGCGAAACCTTGAGCGGCGAGATTGAGCAATTCGTCTGAGCCCGTGCCGCATACAATTCGCGCCGGGTCGATCCCATGCAGCGCACCGATCGCCGCCCGCAGCTGGCGCGAGTCAGGGTCGGGATAATCGGCTGCGCGGGAAAGCGATTTCCGTGCCGCCAGTGCCGCCTGGCTCGATCCGAGCGGGTTCTCATTCGCCGAAAGCTTGACCAGCGTGCGCCCGTCTGCGCAGGTGTCCTTGCCGGGCACATAGGCATGGATGCCCATGATCCAGCGCTTTCCTTCAGGGTGAGGGCGGGTTTGGTCGGTCATGGCGCGGCGGCGCATAACCGCTTTCGCCCCCGAAAAACAGTGTAATTGACTTAAGGCGTGGGCTCGCCCAATCGAAGCGACCCATGCCGCCTGTGATTGCCTCGAAGAGCCTGACGCTCAGCCGCGCCCTGTCACTCGACAGCGGACAGGCCCTCAGCGATGTGCAGATCGCCTTTGAGACCTATGGCGAGCTGGCGGAAGACCGGTCCAACGCGATCCTGGTCTGCCATGCGCTGACGGGCGACCAGTATGTCGCTTCGAACCACCCCATCACCGGCAAGCCCGGCTGGTGGGAACGCATGGTAGGCCCCGGCAAGGTGGTGGATACCAACCGCTTCCACGTTATTTGCGCCAATGTGATCGGCAGCTGCATGGGCTCGACCGGCCCCGTCAGCGACGCGATCGACGGTCAACCATATGCCATGCGCTTCCCGGTCATTACGATCCGCGACATGGTGCGCGGGCTCGTTGGCTTGCTCGACGAGTTGGGGATCGAGCGGCTGCACACGGTGATCGGTGGGTCGATGGGCGGGATGCAGGCCCTGAGCCTGGCGGCCAACTGGCCCGAACGCGCGGCGCGCGTCCTCGCGATCGCGACCACGGCGCGGCATTCGGCGCAGAACATCGCTTTCCATGAAGTGGGGCGCCAGGCGATCATGGCCGATCCCAACTGGCGTGGCGGCGACTATTACGGCTCCGAGGCCGCGCCCGACGCGGGGCTGGCGGTGGCGCGAATGGCGGCGCACATCACCTATCTCAGCGAAGAAGGCCTGACCGAGAAGTTTGGGCGAAACCTTCAAGATCGCGACACAAAGAGCTTTGGCTTCGATGCCGATTTCCAAGTCGAAAGCTACCTGCGCTATCAGGGGTCGGGCTTCACCCAGCGGTTCGACGCCAATTCCTATCTCTATATCACTCGTGCGATGGACTATTTCGACCTCGCCGAGGAGCATGGAGGTAGGCTGGCGAATGCCTTCGCGGGCTCGAGGGCGCGCTTCTGCGTGATCAGCTTCGACAGCGACTGGCTCTATCCCACCGCCGAGAGCCGCCATATCGTCCACGCGCTCAACGCGGCAGGCGCTCCTGTCAGCTTCGTCGAACTGAGCGCGCCATTCGGGCATGACAGCTTCCTGCTCGACGTGCCTGCGCTCGATCGGGTGATGAAAGGCTTCATCGATGGCTGAGACGCTTCGCCCCGACCTTGCCGTGATCGCGCAGAATATAACTCCCGGCAGCCGCGTACTCGATATCGGCTGCGGCGACGGCAGGTTGATGGCGGAACTGGTTGCGCGCCACGGAGTCGATGCGCGCGGGCTGGAAATAGATCCCGCGCTCGTCGAGCGCTGCGTCGCGCGCGGCCTATCAGTGGTTCAGGGAGATGCCGATAGCGACCTTGCCGATTATCCCGACAAGGCATTCGACTATGCAATTCTGAGCCAGACGTTGCAGACGGCGGCGCGGCCCGACCGCATGCTCGACGAATTGCTCAGAGTGGGGCGGCAGGCTTTCGTCAGCTTCCCCAATTTCGCGCATTGGCGCACGCGCAGCGCCTTGATGCTGGGCGGGCGGATGCCCGTGACCCGGGCGCTGCCGGTAAGCTGGTATGAAACGAAGAACATCCACCATGTGACTATCGCCGATTTCCGCGAATTGGTCGCGGCCAAGGGCGTGCGGGTGGAGCGCAGCTGGTTCTTTTCGGGCGGGCACGAGATCGGCCCGCCGGCGGTGAACTGGCGCGCGGAATTCGCACTGCTCCAGCTCAGCCGCTAACTTCTTGCCTTGCTCCTTATCCCGCGCGGTGAAGCGCGCAGAGCTTGTTGCCCGAGGGATCGCGGACATAGGACAGGTTGAGCGTGCCCATGGCGCTGGTGCGCGGTCCCGGCGGGTCTTCGATGCTGGTGCCGCCAGCGGCGACGCCCGCGTCATGGAACGCCTTGACCTGCTCCAGGCTGCTGCAGGCGAAGCCGATGGTGGAACCATTGCCCGCGGTCGCCGGATTGCCGTCGATCGGTGTCGAAACCATGAAGACTCCGCCGCCGTGGATGTAGAGCAAGCGCACAGTGCCGTCGTCCTTCACATCGCGCGCTGGTTCGCCCGCGCCGAGCACGCCCAGCACAGCGTCATAGAATTTCTTCGAAGCTTCGATATCGTTCGATCCGACCATTATATGGCTGAACATTATCCGTTTCTCCCTTGTTTGCGGCGCATGCCTAGGCCAGCCCGGATAGCACGACAAGCACGATGGTAGCGCAGTGTTGATTTTCACTCGTATAGGGTCCCGCCATGAGCTTTATCCTGATCGCCGTCACCATCGGTCTCGTCGCCCAGGCGACCGCGCCTGTCGCGCCCGCAACTCCACCTGCCGCCCTACTTTCAAAGGAGAACATGGCGCTGATCCGCTGCTCGGCGGCCTTCGCGCTCGTTTCTTTCGGCCAGGAAAACGGCAATGCCGACGAGCAGAAATGGCCTGCGATCGACCCGCGTGGGCGTGAATTCTTCGTCCGGGCGCTGGCGCAGGTTATGGATGATACCGGAATGGAGCGCGATGCGGTGGCCGGGATTGTCCAGGCTGAGGCGCAGCGTTTGCTCGATGAGGCGCAAGTCGATGCGGTGATGCCCGCATGCCTGACGATGCTGGAAGCTTCGGGGGTCTGAAATCCCCCGATTGCGTGTAGGCCACCGGTGGATTTGCCGCGCGAATTGCGGCATGACGCCAGGCAATCATGTGGTGCCTCTACCAATTCCCGCTTTGCCCTTTCAGTAGAAAGATCCGCCTGCTGCTGGGCGAGAAGAACGTCGCCTACGAACTGGTCCGTGAAGACCCGTGGTCGGCCAGCGACTATTTCTGGAACCTGAACCCCGCAGGGCGCACGCCAGTGATGGTACACCAGGAGCGCGATACCGTGCTGTGCGACAGCCGCGCGATCGCTGAATATTTCGAAGAGACAGTCGACAAGTCGCCGATGATAAACGGCACTGCCGCCAATCGCGCGGAAATCCGCCGGCTGGTCGCGCTGTTCGATGAGAATTTCTACAATGACGTCACGGCGCCCTTGCTCAACGAGCGGATGAAGAAGCGTATCGTGCTCAACCAGTCGCCCGATTCCCGCGTGCTGCGCGAAGCGATGAAACTGGCGCACGGCCATCTCGATTATATGGACTGGCTGATCGACAATCGTCCGTGGCTGGCGGGCTCGACCATGAGCCTGGCGGATCTTGCCGCTGCAGCACAGATTTCGGTGGCCGACTACCTTGGAGGTATCGATTGGGCAGGGCACGAACAGACGCGCGGCTGGTATTCGGTTTTCAAGAGCCGGCCGAGCTTCCGCCCGCTGCTGACCGAGCGGATGGGCGTGATCCAGCCGCCGGCGCATTATGGGAAGGTGGATGGTTAGGAGAAGGACATGGCGGATAAGGTCGAGCTTTCCGAAGCGGAATGGCGCGAGAAACTGACGCCGGAGCAATATCACGTGCTGCGCGAGGCAGGGACCGAGCGCGCCTTCACCGGCAAGTATGACAAGCACTACGCAGCCGGCGAATATATGTGCGCGGGCTGCGGCACGAAGCTGTTCGGCAGCGACGCCAAGTACAATTCGGGGTGCGGCTGGCCGGCCTTCACCCGTCCGACAGACGATGAGACGATAGAGGAGCGGCGCGATGTGTCTTACGGCATGATCCGCACCGAAGTGCTGTGCGCCAAGTGCGGAGGGCATCTGGGCCATGTTTTCCCCGATGGGCCGCCGCAGGAAGGCGGATTGCGCTATTGCATTAATTCGGCGTCACTCGACTTCGAGCCCGAAGACTGATCGCGGCGGCGGAAATTCCGCTTTGGGCCGTTCACCCGACGTTACAACTCGCCTATGCAAGCGAGCACACTGGTCAGCCATACAGGGTCGCCATTTAGTTCACGATGTCGAAGCGCGGAAACAGCCTGGTAAACAAGAACAAGCGCGGTAGCCGCCGCGCTGCGGCAGAGAGCGCGCAATCAACTCCGCCGTCGCGCCAACGCAAGAGCGGTCGAGGTGGCGGAGGGTCACGCTTTTCGCGCCTGATCAAGCGGATCGCGATCTGGGGCACCGCTTTGGCTGTGCTCGGCCTGATCGTTCTGGGCGTGGCGGTCGCATCTGCGGTGCAATCACTGCCGAGCTATAACCAGCTCAAGGCCACTCAAACCGCACAGACCATCGTGGTGCGCGCACGCGATGGCACCGAGATCGTCGAGCTTGGGCCGAGCTACGGCGAATGGCTCGACTATGATGAAATTCCGCAAGTAATGAAGGATGCGATGGTGGCGGTGGAGGATCGCCGCTATTTCTTGCATCTGGGCGTGGATCCGATCCGCCTGACCGGTGCGATTCTCGAATCCTTTATAGGCGACAAGCGCATCGGCGGCACCTCCACCATCACGCAGCAGCTCGCGCGCAATCTGTTCCTTAACAACAACCGTTCGCTCGATCGCAAGCTGCGCGAAGCGGTGCTGGCCTTCGCGCTCGAATGGAAGTTCTCGAAGGAACAGGTGCTCGAGCTCTATCTCAACAAAGTCTATTTCGGCGGCGGTGCTTATGGCATCGACAGCGCCAGCCGCAATTTCTTCAGTCACCCCGCTACCGAGCTTTCCACCGCCGAGGCGGCGATCATCGCCGGCCTGGTCAAGGCACCTTCGCGCTATGCTCCTACAGCCGATGTCGATGCAGCGGTTGGCCGGGCTCAAGTGGTGCTGCGGCTGATGCGCGAGCAGGGCTATATCAGGGCTGGAGCCTCGTCGGTCGATATCGATGCAGTCAATCTCAAGCCGCAGATTGGGCAGAATTCCGTACGTTATTTCACTGATTACGTTCTGCCACAGCTTGACCTGCTGCTTCCCGAAACGTTCGAGCCGATCGAGGTGTGGACGACGCTCGATGTCGAGATGCAGCGCGCGGCGGCTTCGGCGGTACAAGCCAACACGCCGGAGGGCGCGCAAGGCGCGCTGGTCAGCCTCGACCGCGATGGGGCCATCCTGGCGATGGTTGGCGGCCGGGACTACGTTGAGAGCAATTACAACCGAGCCAGCAACGCGCAGCGGCAGCCGGGTTCGGCATGGAAGCTGTTCGTATATCTTGCGGCCCTCGAAGCCGGTTACACTCCTGACGACCGGGTGGTCGACACACCGACCGAAATCGATGGCTGGAGCCCACGCAACTCGAATGGGAAGTTCGTGGGTGAAATCGATGTGCGCACGGCATTTGCCTATTCGATCAACACCGTGGCGGCACAGCTTGGCCAGGATGTCGGCTTTGGCTCGGTTGCCTCAATGGCACGCCGGTTCGGCATCACTTCGCCGATCTCGACCTTTCCGTCGATGGTGCTGGGTTCGAGCGAAGTGCGCCTGATCGACATGACCCGCGCCTTTGCCGCAGTTTCGGCCAAGGGCACGTCGATTGAGCCCTATGGCATAATGCGCGTGACGACTGCGAGCGGCCGCGAGATATACCGCCATGAGCGCGCGCGCTCGGGCCAGCTGGTACCGGGCTATGTCGCGGCGGGCATCACCGACCTGCTGCAGACCGCGGTGAATACCGGCACCGGCCAGGCGGCGCAGATCGGTCGCCCGGTGGCGGGCAAGACCGGCACCACCAGCTCGAACAAGGATGGCTGGTTCGTCGGCTTCTCTTCGGGGATCACCACAGGCGTTTGGATGGGCCGCGACGATGCCAAGGCCGTGCCCGGGCTGCAGGGTGGGCGCGCACCGGCGCGTGCCTTTGCCGACTATATGAAGATTGCCGTCAAGGATCGTCCGCTCGAGGAATTCGAGACCGAAGTGAAGCTGCCTGGCTGGATGCTCGAACCGGATGACGAGTATCTCTATGGGAACCCCGAAGATTACTACTTCATCGACGAACAAGGGAATCTGATTGAACCGGGTCGTCGAGATGGCAATATGCCGTTCGGCATGGAAGGCGAGCAAGGGCCGCGTCCGCAGATCCCGGTGCCTCAAGGCGAGGCGGGACAAGCAGCGAGCGACGATTTCCTTGAGCGCGCCACCGGCCAGCGGACACCGTCCGATGCGCCGCCGATGCCACGCACGATCCGACCGTCAGATGCAGCGCGCGAGCGGACCAGCCCACAATAATTGCCAGTTGACGAAACCAAGGAGAAGGGCGCCGAAGCGATTTGCACCGGCGCCCTGCTTTGTTTGATTTGGAGAGCTGCTAGCGGTCAGCGAAACCGCACCGCCACATAACCCGGAGGGCCACCGCGACGCTGGATCTGCAGCAGCACCGCCTCACGGCCCGATTTCTGGGCATCGGCCACCACCGCTTCGAAATCAGCGATCGACGAGACCTGGCGATAATTGGCGGTCAGCACGATGTCGCCGCGCCGCAGGCCCTTGCGCGCCGCATCGGCATTGGAATCGACCCCACCGATGACCAGGCCCACTGTGTCTTCGGAGGCGCCCAGCTGCCGGGCAATCTGCGGCGTCAGCTCAAGCAGTTGCAGGCCCAGCTTCTCTTCGATCACAGTGCTCGAATCCGCCGGTTTTTCAGGCTGCTCGGCGTCGGGATCGAAGGCTTGCTGGCGGCGCAGCTCCTCTTCGCTCGGACGTTTGCCGACGGTGGCGGTTACGCGCAATTGCTTGCCGTCGCGGATCAGGTCGATCGGGATGCGAGTGCCGGGCTTGATATTGGCGACCAGGAACGACAGCGTCTGGTCATTGGTTACGGGCTGGCCGTTGATCGATGTCACGACGTCACCCGGCTTGATCCCGGCGCGGTCTGCCGCGCCATCGGCCTGAACCGTCTGCACGAACTCGCCGCGATTGCGCGGCAGGCCGAGCGAATCCGCTAGGTCTTCGCTTACGGGCACGATACTGACACCCAGGAAGCCACGCTCGATTTCGGTACCCGACTTGAGCTGTCGCACGATCGGGGCAGCGATTTCGGACGGGATGGCGAAACCAATCCCCACGCTGCCGCCGTTCGGAGAGATGATCGCATTATTGATGCCGATCACGTTGCCCTTCATGTCGAACAGCGGGCCGCCCGAATTGCCGCGGTTGATGCTGGCGTCGGTCTGGATGTAGCGATCATAGGCGCCGCCACCGGTGTTGCGCAGCACCGAGGAGACGATACCGCTGGTCACGGTGCCGCCAAGCCCGAAGGGGTTGCCGATCGCGATCACCCAGTCGCCCACGCGCGCTTCGTTCGAATCGCCGAACGTCACGAAGGGGAAGGTCCGGCTGCTGTTGATCTTGAGCACCGCCAGGTCCGAGGCTGCATCGGCGCCGACGAGTTCGGCCTCATATTCAGTGCCATCGGGCATGGTGACGGTGATTTCTTCCAGCGTCGCGCGATTGTCGGGCGCGACGACATGGTTGTTGGTCACCACATAGCCGTCAGCCGAAATGATGAAGCCCGAACCCAGCGACTGGCCTTCGCGGAACTGCGGCCGGTTCTGCTGGCCGTTGCCGCGCTGACCGAACAGGTCGGCGAAGGGCGTACCGGCGAAGGGGTTTGCGTCGACTTCGATCCTCTGGCGGGTCGAGATATTCACCACCGCAGGCTGCAATTGCTCGGTTAAATCGGCGAAGCTGCTGGGTGCACCCAGGCGCGGCACGATCCGCTCGATCGCCGCGTCATCATTCTGCGCCACTTGCGCACCGGCGGGGAAGCCGGTGGCGAGCGACAGGGTGGCACCGCCAAGCAGAAGGGCACTGGTCAGTCCATATACGTAACGCACAGGCTTATCGTCCTCTCGTTCAGGTCAAATTTGTTCCAGGCATCCGCTGGACGGGCCCGGTACTCGCAAGCAAGGTGCACCTTATGGGGTCAGGAGCACTTAACCGTGTTTGAACGGCGCGCGACACCTGCAGTGTTCTGTCGGCCGTTCGTCGGTTCCTTTTCACCTTCGCTGCCCTCAGGCCGCCGTTTAGCGACGGCCGCGGAACTGGCGGAAATATTCGCTGTCTTCCGAAAGGATCATCGAGCTGTCGCCCGTGCCCTGCTCGAAAGTGCGGCGATAACTCTCCATCGCGCGGTAGAAATCATAGAATTCCGGATCCTTGCCATAGGCGTCCGCATAGGTAGCGGCCGCATTGGCTTCCGCCTCGGCGCGGACGATCTGAGCGTTCTTGCGACCCTGCGCACGGATCGTTTCGGCTTCCTGCGAGCGGTCCGACTGCATGCGGGTGAAGGCCGCCTGCAGCGGCGTGCCTTCGGGCAAGTCGGCGCGCTTGATCTGCACATCGATCACCTGCGCGCCATATTGCCGTGCCTGCTCGTCAAGCTTGAGCCGGATGTTCGTCATTGCATTGCCGCGCTCGGCAGTGAGCAGCGACGCGAAGCTGCGCCGACCCAACTCCTGGCGAAGCACCGATGTGAAGATTGGCGCCAGCTGCACCCGTACGTTTTCCTCTGTCCCGGAGTTTTCGATCATCTGCACCGGATCGATGATGCGGAAGCGGGCATAGGCATCGACCTGCAAGCGTTGCTGGTCGTTGGTCAGCACTTCCTGACGCTCCATGTCGAGGTCGAGAATGCGCCGTTCGACGATCTGCACGCGGTCGACAACAGGAATGCGCCAGTAGAGCCCGGCATTGGTATCGCCGAATTGCAGGTTTGGTCGGAAGATGTTGACCACCTTATAGGGCTCACCCGTGCGGATGATGACTGCCTGCTCGCTTTCGGAGACGATGAAAAGGCTCGAAAACGCTGCCACGATCAGTGCAGAGATCGCGACCACGGCGGCCTTGTAGTGTTGCCAGATGCTTTCCATGGCTTACTGCTCTCCTGCCCGCTTCTGCGCGTCGCGAGCGCGCCGCTGCACTTCGGGTAGCGGGAGGTAGGGGGTCACCCCGTCCGCTTCGATGATGGTCTTGTCGGTCTTCGACAGCACGCTTTCCATGGTCTCATAATAGAGGCGCCGCCGCGTGACTTCGGGCGCGAGACGATACTCGGCATAGATCTGGTTGAACGCCGCTGCGTCACCCTCGGCTCGCGCCAGCAATTGCTGGGCATAGCGGCGCGCCTGGTTGATGTCGCGTTCGGCGTCCTGCTGCGCGGCAAGCACGTCGTTGAAGGCTTCGATCACCTGCTGCGGCGGGTCGGTCTTGTCGATTTCGATGCCCTGCACGGCAATCCCCGCGCGATAGGCGTCAAGGATCGCCTGCATGCGGTTGCGCACGCTCTGTTCGATATCGGCGCGGCCTTCACCCGAAAGCACCGTGTCGAGCTCTTGTTCAGCCACAGAGGCGCGCATTGCCGCTTCGGCGGCCTCGCGCACTGTCTCTTCGGGTTCCTGCAGGTTGAACTTGAATTGCTTCAAATCCTTGATGTTCCAGCGAATAAGATAGGACAGGTCGACCAGGTTCTGGTCGCCGGTCAGGATCAGCTTCTCTTGGTTCCCATCGGGGATCTTCTCCGAACGAATTTCGCTGACATTTTCCACTTCGACCTGCTGGATCGGCCAGGGAAGCGAGAAGTTGGTGCCCGGGTTGAGCGTGTGCGAATATTTCCCGCCGAGCCATGTGATGATTCCCTGTTCGCGCGGCTGGACGAAATGCACGCCGGTGGTGAACAGCCATACTGCGACAACGCCGCCCGCGATTAGCGGTAGCCAGCTCTTGCCGCCGGGCCGCTCGGGCAGGCTCAGGCGTGGGCCGCGTGGGCCGCCGCCGCGACGCCTCGGACCTTCAGGGCCGCGATGCTTGAAAATATCCTCGATACCGGCCGAACGGCGCTTGTCGTCATCGCCGTCGCCGGGCAACCACGGGTTGCGCGGGCCGGAGCTGCCTTCGCCTTCGCTTTCAGCTGGCTGGCCGTCTCCCGGCGGATTTTCCCCGCCGCTACCGCCTCCCCAAGGGTTTTTCTTGCCAGCCATTGGAAGGCCGATCGATTTTCTGAAACTGTCGAACATATCCATGTCACTCTTATAGGTGCGCTTGCCGCGAAAAACAGGGGTTGCGCGCGCGAAATTGATGCTAGGGGCTGCTGCCATGGAAAAGCAGGATTTGCTGGCACATCTCCCCGAAGCGATCGCTGCGCGAGTTGGTTCCGCCAATATGGTGGGGGATAGTGCCTTGGTGGTGGTCGATGCCGCGGGCCTCGCAGCAGGCGAGCGTGAGGCAGTGGAATATGAGATCGTCTCGTCGCTCGGAGCGCTTGAAGGCGTAGGCGATGTGCGCGTCGCAATGATGGCTGACCGCGTGCGCCGACGGATCATTGCGGTTGGATCGGGCAAGGGCGGGGTCGGCAAGTCCACGCTCACCACCAACCTGGCAGTCGCGCTGCGCCGGATGGGAATAAAGGTCGGCGTGGTCGATGCGGATATCTACGGCCCGTCGCAGCCCAAGCTGCTCAAGCTTGAAGGGATGAAGCCTGAAGCAGTCGACGAGAAGCTCGTTCCGGTAACGGGCGAGCATGGCGTTCCGGTGCTTTCGATGGGCTTCCTGGTGAAGCCGGCACAGGCGCTTGCCTGGCGTGGGCCGATGGCGGGTAATGCGCTGTCGCAATTGATCGACGCGCAGTGGGGCGACGTCGAAGCGCTGTTGATCGACCTTCCGCCAGGCACTGGCGATGTCCAGCTTTCAATGCTGCAGAAGCACAAGCCCGACGGCGCGATCCTCGTTTCAACCCCGCAAGACCTTGCCCTTATCGACGCTGCACGTGCAGGCCAGCTGTTCGACACCGGCAAGGTGCCTGTGATCGGCCTGGTCGAGAACATGGCCGGTTACCAGTGCCCGCATTGCGGCGAAGTGTCCGATCCCTTCGGCAAGGGTGGGTTCGAGGCGATGGCCGAGAAGGTCGACATTCCTTTCCTCGGTCGTATTCCGCTGGCGCTGCCGATCCGCGAGGCGGGGGACAGCGGCAATCCGCCTGCGGCGGGGGACACCGCAGAGGGTGAAGCCTTTGCAGCGGTCGCACGTAAAGTGGCCGATTGGCTGGAGCGGGAGCAGGCCTGATCATGCATGTCACTCGCCGCGGATTGCTGACCGGAGCCGCGATCGGCGGTGGGTTGCTGGTCGCCTGGACCTTCTATCCACGCCAGTTTCCCAATCCGCTCGAACCGCGCGAAGGCGAACGGGTGTTCGACGCCTGGCTCAAGATTGCAGCGGATGGAGTGATCACCGTGGCTGTGCCTCAGCTCGAAATGGGGCAGGGAATCACAACATTACTGCCGCAGATCGTTGCGGCCGAACTTGGAGCGGACTGGCGCCAGATCGGCGTCGAACCGGCACCGATAAGCGGTCAGTATGCCAATGTACCGCTGGCTGCGCGCTGGACGCCGATGTGGATGCCCTTTGCAGCCGATCTCGCAAGCGAACCCGATGCCTTCCTCGCAAGGCGCTTTGCCGAGAACAACCGCTTTTGCGCCACCGGCGACGGCACTTCGCTCGACGCGTTCGAACTGCCTTGCCGCGAGGCCGCGGCTTCGGCGCGGGCCATGCTGGCGCAGGCGGCAGCGGACCGTTGGGGTGTTTCGTGGGAACAATGCGAAGCGTCTGATGGCTTCATCAGCCATGGCGAGCAGCGGCTGAGCTTTGGTGAACTCGCTGCCGAAGCAGTCGAATTCGATCCCCCCGATCCGCCGCCGCTTCGTTCTGCGCCTTATGCCGAAGAGCCGCTGGCGGGCGAAGCGGATTCCGCTAGCGCCTATGGCCGGCTTGACCTGCCTTCGAAGGTCGATGGCACATTCAAATTTGCCGGCGATGTCCGGCTTCCCGGCATGGTCTTCGCGGCAATCCGCCACGGGCCCATCGACAAGGCCGAACTGGTCGAATTCAACCCCTTCAATGCGCGCCACGTTCGCGGCATTGTAGGCGCGGTGGAAGGCAAGCGCTGGCTGGCGGTTGTCGCAACCAGCTGGTGGGCGGCGGAACAGGCGCTCGACACGATGCATCCGCGCTTTAGCGTAGCTTACCTCGCCGACAGCAGTGCAATCGAGCAACGCATGGATGAAGCCCTGGCAACGGGCAAGCCCAAGCGGATCGCCAGCCGCGGCGATGCCGATGAAAGGGTGGAGCAGCCCGACCTCGCGCTACGCTACGATGTCGAGCCCGGGGTCCATGCCACTCTTGAGACTTCGACCGCCACCGCACGCTTCGCCGATGGCAAGCTGGAGCTGTGGATCGCCTCGCAAGCGCCCGAACAGGCGCGCATTGCCGCAGCACGCGCGCTCGATATCGGCGTCGAGGATGTGGTGCTCTACCCTATGCCTGCGGGCGGTAGTTTCGACCGCCGCTACGAACACGACCACGCGATCGAAGTCGCGGTGATCGCGCGCGAAATCGGCCGCCCCGTGCAACTGTTATGGTCGCGTTGGCAGGAGTTGCTTGCTGCCCGCCCCCGCTCGCCGGTCGCGCTCGTCCTCCGCGCGAAACTGAGCCAGGACGGCGAGACGCGGATCGATGCGCTGCGTACCCGCATCGCCATGCCTCCGGCCAATCTCGAATTTGGCCAGCGCCTGTTCCAGAACAAGACGAGCTGGGCGGCGATCAGCGACACCGAAGGCGCGGCGGATTCGCTTGCTTGCGAAGGTGCGATCCCGCCCTATGACATCCCCAATGTCGCGGTCGATCATATCCCGGTTGAGATCGGGCTGCCGGTTTCTCGCATGCGGGGCAATGCGCATGGCTACACCGCCTTTGCGGTTGAGAGTTTCATCGACGAGATCGCCAGCCGCAACAAGCGCGACCCATTGTACTTCCGCATGGCCATGCTCGGAAGCGACCTGCGGCTTGCCGTTTGCCTGCAACGCGCGGCGCAACTGGCGGAATGGAACGGCGGTCTCGAACAAAGCGGGCAGGGGATCGCCTGCCACCGCATCGGCGATGCCGAAACCGGCGGAAGGATCGCTTGCGTCGCAACTGCGCGAGCGGGCGAGGGCGGGGTGCTGGTGACGCGGCTCGTGGCTGCGGTCGATATCGGACGTATCGTCAACCTCGACATCGCACGACAGCAAATCGAAGGCGGCTTGGTGTTTGGGCTTGCGATGGCAATGGGGGCGAGCACCCAATATGCAGGCGGGCTTCCGCAATCGCAGCAGCTTTCCGCGCTCAACCTGCCGCAACTTTCCGATTGCCCGGAAATTGAAGTCGACTTCATCGCCAGCGAGGCTGCGCCCGCTGATCCGGGTGAATTGGGAGCAGTGATAGCTGCGCCTGCGATCGCTAATGCCTTTTATTCGGCCACCAGCTTGCGGTTGCGCCGACTGCCGCTACTTTCGGGCGGTCTATGACCTGGCAAATGCAATCGATCCCGTCTGGTCACACGCCCGTCAAAAGCGGGCGGATCGGCGTGCTCGTCATCAATCTGGGTACGCCCGACGCACCCGATCCTGCTTCGGTGAAGCGCTATCTCAGGGAATTCCTTTCCGACCCGCGCGTGATCGAGATTCCGGCGATCGTCTGGCAAGTGATCCTGCGTGGCATCATCCTCAACACGCGGCCAAAGAAGAGCGCACAGGCCTATTCGAAGGTCTGGACCGAAGGCGGTTCGCCGTTGCTGGTGATCACTCGCGATCAGGCAAACGGATTGCAGCAGCGGCTGGGCGATGCGGTGATCGTGCGCCATGCCATGCGCTATGGCCAACCTTCGATCCCGAGCCAGATCGAGGCGTTGCAGGCCGAGGGTTGCGACCGTATCCTGCTCGCTCCGCTCTATCCGCAATATTGCGCCGCGACGACCGCCACGGTTGTCGACAAGGCGGCAGAGGCGCTCGGGGCGATGCGCTGGCAACCAGCGCTCCGCACCTTGCCCGCCTATCACGACGATCCGGCCTATATCGACGCGCTTGAAGCCGACATCACACGCCAGCTTTCGGCTCTCGACTTCGAACCCGAAGTGCTGCTGCTGAGCTTTCACGGCATGCCGCTGCGCACGCTAGAACTGGGCGATCCCTATCATTGCCAGTGCCGCAAGACGGCGCGGCTGCTGGGCGAGCGGCTGGCTGCGCGCGACGAATATGCCAAACTGCGGATCGAGACGACCTTCCAGTCGCGCTTTGGGCGCGCACAATGGCTAGAGCCGGCTACCGACCACGCTCTGGTGGCGGAAGCAAGCAAGGGCACAAGGCGGCTGGCGG
Source organism: Altererythrobacter sp. (assembly GCA_023260985.1). Classification (GTDB taxonomy): domain Bacteria; phylum Pseudomonadota; class Alphaproteobacteria; order Sphingomonadales; family Sphingomonadaceae; genus Erythrobacter. Next base: position 20,589 of record JALRKY010000030.1, read on the forward strand.
TTGCAGCACCGGGCTTCTCAGCGGATTGCGTCGAGACGCTCGAAGAGCTGGCTATCGAGGGGCGCAAGGAATTCCTGGGAGCGGGCGGGGAGCACTATGCGGTGCTGTCCTGCCTCAACACCTCCGATGCGGGGATGCAGATGCTCGAAGCGGTTGTTCGGCGCGAACTTGCAGGCTGGATTTAGTGCAGCGAATTACTTACACTTAGGTAAGTAGCTAAATCGCCCTCAATCCAGGACTGCATATCGATGGCCAGCGTCGCTCAAACTGCCTCAGGTACTGAAGCTTTCGCAGAAATCCGTCCCAGGCATTGGTCGCAGCGACTGCCCGACGGCGCTCTGGACCATATTCCCGGCGATAGCGGCTGGCCGATCGTGGGCAATACGTTCCGCATGCTGGCCGATCCGCATGGCTTCGCCCGGCACATGGTCGAGACATATGGCCCGGTCTATAAGAGCCGCGCCATGGGCGGGTGGTCCGTGATGCTCGTCGGGGCCGACGCCAATGAACTGGTGCTGTTCGACCGGGAGAAGATATTCTCGTCGGAACAAGGCTGGGGACCGATCCTCGACCAATTGTTCCCGCGCGGGCTGATGCTGATCGATTTCGAGCACCATCGCGCAGACCGGCGCGCGCTCTCGATTGCATTCAAGCCGGAGCCGATGCGCCACTATTCGGGCGCGCTAAACAGTGGCATCTCGCGCGAAGTGGCCAAGTGGGGCGGCAGCCCCATGCTGTTCTACCCGGCGATCAAGCAGCTCACGCTCGACCTCGCGGCGGACAGTTTCATCGGCATCCCGTGGGGGCCGGAAGCAGACCGGATCAACCAGGCCTTCGTCGACATGGTGCAGGCCTCGATCACTCCGATCCGCAAGCCCTTGCCCTTCACCCCGATGAAGCGCGGGGTCGACGGGAGGGCATTCCTCGTCGATTTCTTCTCTCGGGAAACGCATCGTCGCCGCGCCGAGGGCGGCGGGCAGGATATGTTCAGCCAGTTTGCCATCGCGACGATGGAGGACGGTTCGCTGATGCCGGTCGACCAGGTCGTCGACCACATGATCTTCCTGATGATGGCGGCGCATGACACGATCACTTCTAGCGCTACCTCGCTGATCTACCTGCTGGCGAAGAACCCCGAATGGCAAGACAGGCTGCGGCAGGAAATTGTCGCGGTAACCGGCGGGGCCGACGCGCAAGGCAATCCAAGGCCGCTCGACTATAGCGACCTCGGCAGGCTCGAGTTGACCGAAATGGCCTTCAAGGAAGCGCTGCGAATGATCCCCCCGGTGCCCTCGATGCCGCGCCGCGCGCTCAAGAGCTTTGAATATGGCGCGTATCGCATCCCCGCTGGTACGCCGGTGGGGATCAATATCCACCTGGTCCATCATTCTGAGGATTATTGGCCCGAGCCCGAGAAATTCGATCCGATGCGCTTCACGCCCGACAAGGTGAAGGCGCGGCACAAATATGCATGGGTGCCGTTCGGTGGCGGGGCGCATATGTGCCTGGGGCTGCACTTCGCCTATATGCAGGTGAAGATACTGATGGCGCTGTTGCTGCCGCGTTATTCGATCGAGATTGCCGAGGGATACGATCCCGCGTGGCAGGCATGGCCGATCCCCAAGCCCAAGGACGGGCTGAAGGTAGTTTTCAAGAGTCTTTGATTTCCGTATCCCATCCGGGCTGCGATATGCTCGCTCACGCGGCCTGAAGGCCGCATCGCTGCGGGCGGCCGGTCGGCCTTGCGGCGGCTAGCTCCGCCGTATGGTTGCAAGCACAAATCTCGGGCTTCAAAAATCTACGGCGATGCCGTCTTTCTCCCAATCGCCATAACGGGTGGGGGAGAGTTTCTCATCGACCTTGCCCGCTTTGGGCGCGGGCGGCGGATCGTTCGTCCAATGCGCCGGCTTTTCGAATTTCTTCGCCGCTTCGGATTTCTGTTTGGCCATGGTGTAAACATGCGCGCACTGGCGCTTGGATTCAATACCGACTAACCGCCGCGCATGTCACAGCCTGCCGGAATTCATGCGCGCCGCGCCGCCCTGCAAATGCTCGATGCGGTATTGCGCCGGGGCGAGACGCTCGAACAGGCGGAAGGCCCTGCACTGAAGCATGTACGCAGCGCGCCGGACAAGGCACTGGTGCGCGCCATCGCCAATGAAGTTCTGCGCTGGCTGACCGATCTCGACGCGCTGATCGACAGCGCCACCAGGCAGCGACTGCCCGATGACGCCAAGGCGCGCGCGGTGCTGCGGCTGATGCTGGTGCAATGGTTGCGGTTTGGCACGCCTCCGCATGCGGTGGTGGCGACCGGGCTTCCGTTGCTTTCCGGCGGCCCGCGGCGACTGGCACATGGCGTGTTCTCGACCCTGTCCAAGCGCGAAGCATCGCTGCCCGAAGTGCCAACGTTGCCAGAGGCTGTGGCATTGCATTGGGGCGAAATGGCAGCCGAAATCGCGCCGGGCCTTGCCGATCCGCCGCCGCTCGATCTTGTGCTGCGCGATTTCCAGTACGATCCGGAACACACAGCGCAATGGGCGGTTAAGCTGGGAGGCGAGAGCTATTTGCCCGGTCATGTGCGCCTGTCCCGCGGCGCTGCGGTGGAGAAGATCGAGGGCTTCCGCGAAGGCCTGTGGTGGGTGCAGGACCTTGCCGCTTCGCTTCCTGCAAGGTTGTTCGGTGAAGGCCAGGGCAGGCATGCGCTGGACCTCTGCGCCGCGCCGGGCGGCAAGACCATGCAACTGGCGGCCTCGGGCTGGAAGGTTACCGCGCTCGATCTCAGCAAGCGGCGGCTCGACCTGCTCAAGGACAATTTCAAGCGAACCGGGCTGAAGGCCTCGCCGATCCGCGCCGATGCGCTGGCATGGGAGCCGAAGCACCAGTTCGATGCCATCCTGCTCGATGCGCCGTGCACCGCAACCGGCACCTGTCGTCGGCATCCCGATGTGCTGCACCGCATAGGGGAGCGGCAGATCTCCGAGATGGTGGAACTGCAGGCTGCCTTGCTCGAGCGGGCGGCTGGTTGGCTGAAGCCCGGCGGCGTGCTGGTTTATGCGGTGTGCTCGCTCGAGCGCGAGGAAGGCGAAGATCAGGCCACGCGGGTCGCGCTGGAACCGCTCCCGATCGCCGCGGACGAACTTCCCGCAGGAATTGCACCGACGCCCGTAGGCTGGCTGCGCACCCATCCCGGCATGCTGGCCGAGCGCGGCGGGCTCGACGGGTTTTTCGTCGCGCGCTGGATCAAGCGCTGAGCGGCTCCCAACGCAAGGTCAATTGCGCGCAGGGCCTTTCCATCTGGCTGACTTGCATCGTGGCCGATGTGGCGTCATGCTCGGTGATGGCGATGTCGAACGCGCAGTCGAGCTCGATATAGCGGCGCATGTCCATCTCGCCGCCGGTGACGAGAAACGGAGCGCCATCGCACAGCAGGCTCACGACCTGACGGGCAATTTCTGCAAGGTGAGGCGCATTCACGTGATCTCCAGAGCCACTGAAATAGGGATGGCCGGGCATCAGTCCGTTCGCCTTGGTCACGAGCGCCGTTGCGCAATGGCCGATCAGCGGAGACACTAGCGGCAGCTCGCGCTTTGACAGGCCGAGAAGCTCGCGCGGCGCATAAGCGAGACTGGCTGGCTCATGGTGCGAGACTTCGCCTTTTGCCTCCGCGCGCCAGGCTTCGAAATTCCTGTTGCGGAACACCACGCCGCGACCGCGCATGGTGACGATCAGCTGACCATCGGCATCGAACAGGCACGTCTCGAATGCGAGCCTCTCATCCACCAGCGTTCGTGCAAACGTCCCTCGGGCGGCCACTCCTGCTGCGCGATCTCCTAGTTCCCAATCGGTCCAGGTGAGCGCGCTCCATTTGCCTTCTTCAAGCGTGCCCAGCGCAGCCGACGCACCCACGCTGGTCCAATAATTCTGGGTCTGGAGCGGGATCGGGTGTTGCGGCGGCAATTTAAGCCAGGGCCATGCGTCCGTATCGGTCGAGCAAAGGAACGCAACCGAACCATCGCCCACGACCTTGTGGTCGAATGTATAGGCTTGGTTGCTTGGTGTCGGCATATCGCTCAGCTATTCGATCTAACCTTCGCAGCGAAGCTCTTGCGCAGCTTCTGAAGCTTGGGCGGGATCACTGCCAGGCAGTATGGATTGCGCTGGCCTTCGCCTTCCCAATACTCTTGGTGATAGTCCTCAGCCGGACACCATTCGGCAGGCCCTTCGATCGTGGTCACGGCACTTTGCCCGGGATGTTCCCCATTCCAGCGGGTGATCGCGGCTTCAGCCTCGGCGCGCTGGGCGTCGTCGAGTGGAAAGATTGCGCTGCGATATTGCGTGCCAATGTCATTGCCTTGGCGATTGAGCTGCGTCGGGTCATGTGTGCCCATGAACACATCGAGCAGGTCGGCATAGGACAGGACTTCCGGGTCGAATGTCACGCGGATCGCTTCGGCATGGCCGGTGTCGCCGCTGCACACCTCCTTGTAGGTCGGGTTGGGTTTTGTGCCGCCGATATAGCCGCTTTCCACATCGCTCACCCCCACCACGTCGCGGAAGACCGCTTCGGTGCACCAGAAGCACCCGCCTGCAACGATCGCCTGCTGCATTCCGTTCATCGAAATCTCCTTTGTATCGCGAGATAGGGAACGCCTTTGCCATTGTCATCGCTTGCGTTTCAATTACCGCGTAAACCACGGATATCCGGGAAAGGGACTGAACCAATGAAGAAGCTGATTCTTGCTGCTGCACTGCCGGCACTTGCTCTGGCAGGGGTGGCGCAGGCCGATCATCACCGGGCAGGCGAACACGCAGGCCATGGCCAGCATGGCGAGCACGCCCAGCACACAGTTGAAATGTTCATGAAGCATCACGGCGAGGCGCTGTCCAGTGCGATCGACCATCCGACCCGCGCCGAAGGCCGAGCCCGGGACCAATATCGCCATCCGGCCGAGACGCTGGCATTCTTCCATGTCGCGCCGCACATGAAGGTCGCGGAATATGCCCCTGGTGGCGGCTGGTATTCGCGCCTGCTGGGCCATTACCTCGGAGGCGAAGGGCAATTGGTCGGCGTCTACGGCAACCCCGTCAGTGCCTCCGGCGATCCGGCGCGCCAGCAGGCCGTTCGCGACTCTGCTGCGAAATTTCCGGCTGAAGTCGAGGGCTGGACGGGCCTGCCTGCCGAACGCTTCAAGGGCATGACGCTGGAAAACATTCCCGAAGACCAGCTCGGCACCTTCGATCGGGTGCTGATGATCCGTGCGCTACACGGCATCCTGCGCGACAATATTGCCGACAGCGAAATCCGCGCCTTGCGCAGGCTACTCAAGGATGACGGAATGCTGGGCGTGGTCCAGCACCGTGCAAAACCGGATGCTGCCTTTGCCTACACCAGTGGCAATCGCGGCTATCTACGTGAGGCAGATGTGATCGCGGCGATGCAGGTCCATGGCTTCGAACTGGTCGACAAGAGCGAGGTCAACGCCAACCCGCAGGATACGGCAGATTACCCGCAAGGCGTGTGGGAAATGCCGCCCAGCCTGCGTACGAAGCGCGCCGACCTGGCCGACCGAGGCGAAAGCGACCGCATGACGCTGCTGTTCAAGAAGCGGCCGTAGCGCTAAGGGCGGCGCCATGAGAGAAATCGCTGTCGCCGCCCTCCAGCTGCCGCTTGGCAGCGACGACGAGGCCACGAACATCGCCGCGGTCGGCGAACTGGTCGAACAGGCCGCCGCGCGCGGAGCCCAGATCGTGCTGCCGCCCGAGCTCTTCTCAGGGCCCTATTTCTGCCAGGTCGAGGACGAGGCGCTGTTCGCGCTCGCCCGGCCCACGCTCGAGCATCCCTCCGTAATCGCCATGCGCAAGCTCGCGGCGAAGCTCAAGGTCGCGATCCCGACCAGCTTCTTCGAACGCGACGGCCACCATTACTACAACACGCTGGCGATGATCGGCCCCGATGGGGAAGTGATGGGTACCTATCGCAAGAGCCACATCCCTGACGGGCCGGGCTATGAAGAGAAGTTCTATTTCCGCCCGGGCAATGATGGGTTCAAGGTGTGGGATGTCATGGGCGCGCGCATCGGCATCGGCATCTGCTGGGATCAGTGGTATCCCGAATGTGCGCGGGTGATGGCGCTGAAGGGCGCAGAACTGCTTTTCTATCCCACTGCGATCGGCTCCGAACCCTACGACTCCGGCCTCGACACGAGCCGCATGTGGCAGCGCGCGATGCAAGGGCATGCCGTATCCAACTGCATGCCGGTGATCGCCGCGAACCGCATCGAGACCGAAGGCGAACAGAGCTTCTACGGTCACAGCTTCATCGCCAACGAATGGGGCGACATAGTATGCGAATTCGGCTCGGCTGAGGAAGGCGTGCTGGTGGCAACGCTCGACCTTGACCAAGCGGCAAAACACCGCGCCGGGATGGGCTTCTTCCGCGATCGCCGCCCGCAGCTCTACGGGCGGATCTGCGAGGACATCTGAGCAGCACCTATCTCATCGCGCTGGGTTCCAACCGACGGCATCATCGCTTTGGGCTGCCTGCGGGCGTACTGGCAGCTGCATTGGAGGAACTGGCGGCGCTCGGCACCGTGCACGCCCGCTCACGGGTCATTACAACCGATCCGCTCGGCCCGGCGCAGAGACGATTTGCCAATGCGGTGGCCATTGTCGAAAGCGAGCTTGAGCCGCAGGCGACGCTGGCCGCGCTCCAGCGCATGGAACGCGAATTCGGGCGGCGGCGCTGGCGACGCTGGGGCGACCGCGTGCTCGATTGCGACATCGTGCTTTGGGACGAGGGCATTTGGGAAGGGCACGATCTGGTGATCCCGCACCCCGAATTCCGCTTCCGGGAATTCGTGCTGGGCCCAGCAAAGTCCATCGCACCTCATTGGTATGACCCCGTTTCAGGTTTGTCGATAAGCCAGCTCCATGCGCGCTTGACCAAGCCGCGACCTGTCCTTAGGTGAGCGCGCGGACACAGTCTGTCCCTGTGGGGGCCCTTAGCTCAGTCGGTAGAGCAACTGACTTTTAATCAGTAGGTCGCTGGTTCGAGCCCAGCAGGGCTCACCACCTATTTTGAGTTACTTAACGTGATATATTGAGGCGAGCCTTTTAGAGCTTTCGTTCTCGGGTAACGATACGGGTAACATTTTTGCTGCTTTCGGCTTTGAGACGGGTCGGCAAATCCTCTAAAGCGTCCAGTCGCTCACCCTGCCCTTTGCAATAACCCACCCACAGCAGCATTCTCAGCCTCGGTTAGAAGCAGAGGTCAAATGCGCTTAGTAGCCACCATTGCCGCTGCTAACGCCTTGCCTTTGACTTTCGGTTGGCTTCAGAGGCCACCCCATCACCTTCGCTACGATCCTCTGCCTAGAAGATGCCTACTGCCAGTTCGGCCCAGATCGCGAGAAAAGCGAGCGCAATCAAGCCAATTGCTAGCCCCCTCTGAAGGCTAGTCTTGGACAGTCTGACCGAAGCCTCCAGTGCCACTCCTGCAGCAGCAAGCATGAACCCCATGGCAACAAAATCCTCTGGTCCCCAGTTTACCTCGCTTGTGAATTGCATCGCAATGGCTGGGATAAGCAGCATGCCTGCAGCGATTAGCAAGAAAACCCATCGACCGGTTTTACGGATGCGGGGGTGTTGCAGTTTCATTTCACCTCACCTTAGCCCAAAGCCAGCGCCACTTCCGACGCAAGGTTACGCAACTCTATCAGCGCCATCATCTTTGCGTCATCAATTGTGAGTGTTCCGTCACCATTAGCCCACTCTCGCCACCCACTGGGCGAGCGTAAAGTGGGCGAATACGCTTCATCGTCCGCGACATCCGCAAAAAGCTGAATGTCCGCCCAAATAGATTTATGCCGCTAAAACTTTAGCAAACGCTTCGGAGCCATATCCATTGCAAATTTGATTGAGTAAACGACGGCCCACGTCCCGATCATATCGCCAATAAAAATATAGAGATGAGCCAACGGAGTATGATCGTCGTATCCAGCGGCTTCCAAGCCGAAATGGTAGAAGATAGCGTTTCCGAGAGAGCAGCCGGCTGAGAGCCATAGTAGGTTTAGTGGCGTTAGATTTGATAGGGTTGGATGGAGCTTACAAAGCCGACTGACGATGAAAACTCCAAATGGTCCCCCTACAGCTAGGAAGGCTGAAACAAGAAGCTTTCCATACAGCGAAAGCCCAAGGTCAACGCAAAATAACCCTGCCACGAACAAGGCTGGAATAATCCAATAGCGTATGACGAGAAATCCAAAAAGCCGGATAAATGCCGGCAAGAAAATCAGACCGGCAATACCGCCCAGAGCCTCATTTCCTAACATCCAGTCTGACAGGTAATAAAAGGCAACATACAGGAATGTGAGAGCCACGCTAAAAATAGCGTTATAGAGGGCTGATGGCGACATCATGAGTTTAGACAGTCTCCAAGAAAAAGCGCGCAACACTATTCTTTAGCCAGCGCAGAAAATAGGGCTTCTGCGGCTTTTGTAAAAGTCACATCACGTTTGCGCCCGTCGTCCGCGGCGACCGAGATATTCAACAAGCCTTTGTCTTTTAGTGCGATCAATTGACGATAGGAGGTCGACGCAGAATGACCTGCACCCAAGTCATAAACATCGGCAACCGATAGCGATCTTTTCTTTTCCCAAAGCGCCCGAAGCTCAAAGAGCATCCGTTCTTCATCACCCGAAAGTTCGGAGAGCGGTGGTATACGCCTCAGGCTAACCAGGAAGTTTAGCAGGCGCAGCTCGGAAACAGGCAGACGACTCATCATGCCTCTTTTTAATAAAGAAAAAGCTCTATACCAGAGGGCGCTGGACTGATGAGTGTTGAAAAACTACCCTTCATTTAAACGCACCGCATCAAACAGGCATAGCTCACCTTCTAGGCAGCCAGCGTCACGCCCAACACGCTGCCTGAGTTGGCTTAGATTCTCGCCCTTGTTGCGCATCCAAACCTTTCGGTCAGGGTCATCCCAGCCGATCTCAGATAGCCCGAGGATAGTCTCATCCTCCTCGACGCTCTCAGGCGCCACCAAGTCATCCATAATGATGGCTTCTCTATACCCTCGAGGTGGCTCCCGCTGTTCCAGCCGCTTTAGTCCGGCCGCATAGCTCATTGGGTTATCGACCGCCGGCTCCGGAAACAGCGACGCCGCCATGGTCACCCTCCGGTTCCGCTACGCTCCACCTACAGCCAGCCATGGCGCCGAAGGCAATCTTGCCTAACAATCAACGCGGATCACTTGGTGAGGACCGGTCAGGCCTTGGCGTCGAGTTTCTTGGCCAGCATCAGGCCTCCGGTGATCAGGAACGGCACCAGCACGATGCTGAGTGCGACCTTGGCGATCACTTGGCCGATCATGAGGTTGGTGATGTCGAATTCGCCATAGAAGGCGAGTGTCACGAAAATCACGGAATCGACTGCCTGCGAAAGCGCCGAAGCGATCGCGCCTCGTACCATCAGCCCCACGGTCGTCGCTTCCCCGCTGCCGCGCAGCTTCGAGAAGATCCAGACGTTGAGGAGGAGCGAAGTCAGGTAGGCGGCGGGCCCTGCCAACCATACGCGCCAGGTCGATGCATGGACACGCTCGAATGCAGCGAGATCGTCCGGCCGGAATTCAATCATCTCGGTCGAGGGAGGCAGGTTCAGTACCAACTGCATCAGCAAGGCGGAGATGACCAGCGGGACGAAGCCCCACCATATGATGCGCTTGGCGGCCTGCTGACCGCGCAGCTGTGCAACCGCGCTCGAAATCACGACCAGCATCAGGAAAGGAAAGATGCCCGCTTCGACCGAAAGATCGGTCGGCGGCAATTGCACCTGCTTGAAGGCGAGGACGCCGGCCAACACGGTCATGCCGCCATAGAGCAGCATATAGACGGTGAGCGAGCGCGGCATAGCCGAAGCGGCGATAGCAGGAGCTTGGTCTGTCATTTCCGCTGTCTAAACCGCGCGCGGTGCAAAAGAAAAGCGGGGGACAGCAAGCTTCTGTGGGTCATTCGCGGGTTTGACTGATTGGAAACAAAAGGCGAAATCCGTTTCAGAGCCTAACGTAAGGGCAGTGTAAGGGGTCTTATGCCGCAGTTCCTCATCAGCCTCGCGGGTATAGCCGCGATCCTCGCCATCGCCTTCCTGCTTTCGAACGGGAAGAAACGGATCAAGCCCCGCGTCGTGATTGCGGCATTTGCCCTGCAAACCGCCATGGCCTTGCTGGTCCTGCGCACGCCATGGGGCGTCAGCGCAATCGAAGGGCTTTCAAACGGCGTGATCGCGCTGCTTTCCTATTCCAAGATCGGGATCGAGGCGGTGTTTGGCCCGATGGGGACCAACCCGTTTGCAAACACTTTCGTGATCGCGGCGCTGCCCGTGATTGTGTTCTTCGCCGCGCTGGTTTCGATCCTGTATCACTGGGGCATCATGCAGCGGCTCGTGCGCTGGGTCGGCGGCGCGATCGGCTGGATCACAGGGATAAGCAAGGTCGAAGCACTTGGCAGCGCCGCCAATATCTTCGTCGGCCAGTCGGAAAGCCCGCTGGTTGTGCGGCCCTATCTCTCAGCGCTTCCGCCTGCGCGCCTGTTCACGCTTATGTGCGTCGGCATGGCGGGCGTGGCGGGCACGATCCTTGCCGCTTACGCTAGTTTCATTGGCGAGGCTTCTGTTCCCTTCCTGCTTGCCGCCGCATTCATGTCCGCCCCCGGCGGGATTCTGATGGCGAAGATCATCTATCCCGACGAAGAGGGTGACGATGCTGCCGACGAGCAGCCGATCACTGTGTCCGAGACTTTCGAGGAAGGGCATCACCCAGCCAATGTGATAGAAGCCGCCGCTCAGGGCACGCAAACCGGCGTTAAGCTGGCGGTGGCCGTGGGCGCGATGGTCCTGGTGTTCGTGGCGCTGGTCGCGCTTGCCAATGGCATCCTTGGCGGTGTCGGCGGACTGTTTGGCTATCCCGATCTGAGCTTCCAGCAGATCATCGGCTTCGTCTTTGCCCCGGTGATGTTCCTGATCGGCATTCCGTGGGAAGAAGCAGGCATCGCCGGCGGGCTGTTTGGCACCAAGGTGGTGCTCAACGAATTCGTCGCTTTCATCGAACTCGGCCAGCTTGACGTGTTGTCCGATCGCAGCCGCGCGATCGTGACATTCGCGCTGTGCGGCTTCGCCAATTTCTCGTCTATTGCCATACAGATGGCGGTAACAGGTGGGCTTGCGCCAAATCAAAGACCGGTCATCGCACGGCTCGGTATGAGAGCGCTTGCCGCCGGCAGTCTCGCCAATCTAATGAGCGCGGCTCTGGCAAGCTTGTTCCTCCCCTATTAAGAAGAATCATGACCGAAATAGCATCCGTATCGCTCGACCAACCGCTCGAGAATATTGCCGACGAACTGGGCCGCAGCTTCGCCGAATACGGCTTCGCAGTTATCCGCGACCATGGCATCCCACAGGAATTGATCGACCGCGCCGAAGCGAAGTCGAAAGAGTTCTTCGCCCTGCCTGAGGAGGTGAAGCGCGGCTATCACATCCCTGGCGCCGGCGGCGCGCGCGGCTACACGCCGTTCGGCACCGAGAAGGCCAAGGATGCCGAGGTGCAGGACCTCAAGGAATTCTGGCACGTCGGACGCTCGCTCCCTGAAGGGCATCCGCTCGCCAAGTATATGGCACCGAATGTCTGGCCCGGCGAAATCGAGGATTTCCGCGAGACTTTCAGCGAGCTTTACTCCGCCTTCGAAAAGGCCGGTGGCCGCGTGCTTGAAGCGATCGCGCTGCACCTGGGGCTCGATCGCAATTATTTCGCGGCGACGGTCGAAGACGGCGATTCGGTGATGCGCCTGCTGCATTACCCGCCGCTTGGCGACGAAGTGCCCGAAGGGGCAATCCGCGCGGCTGCGCATGGCGACATCAACACGATCACGCTGCTGCTGGGCGCAGAAGAAGCAGGCCTCGAACTGCTGACCAAGCAGGGCTCGTGGAAGGCCGTGGACGTTCCCGAGGGCGCGCTGGTGATCAACGTCGGCGACATGCTTGATCGGCTCACCAACAGCCGCCTGCGTTCGACCACGCACCGTGTGGTGAACCCCAAGAGAGCGGCTGCCAAGCGGGCGCGCTTCTCAATGCCATTCTTCCTCCATTTCAGGCCCGATTACGTGATTGAGACCTTGCCGGGATGCATCGAGGATGGCCAAGAATCGGAGGCTCCACCGCCGATTTCGAGCCACGAATTCCTCCAGCAGCGGTTGCGCGAGATAAATCTCGTCTGATTTCCCGCTCAGTTGGGCCTGAATTACAAAAATTTTCAGGCTGTTGCCCTGTCGCAACAGTCGCAGGAGTCGAAGGGATTCCGCGGCTTTGCGGCAGGGGGAACTCGGCATGCGGCCACAGGTAAGTTAACCATGGCGGCAAATTTCACAGATTTGTAGCAAATCTGCCTTTTTGCCGCAGCGCAACACGCTTATCGCGATATTCAGAGAATCACTTCCGTTTTCCCATTCTCACCAGGGGCAATACATATGAAACTCAAGTATCTTCTGGCAGCGAGCGTTGTCAGCCTCACCGCTGCCACAACCATCGCAACGCCTGCTGTGGCGCAACAGATTACCTCGGGTATCGAAGGCCGCGTTGTCGATGAAAGCGGCGTGGCGATTTCGGGCACCGTGATTGTTACCGACACGCGCACAGGCCAGGCTCGTACGCTGTCGACCGGTTCTGATGGCACCTTCCGCTTGGACAGCCTTGTCACCGGCGGTCCCTACACAGTTACCGCGACTTCGCCGGGCTTCGAAGGCCAGACGCTTGAGAACGTGTCGCTGACCCTGCAGGGCAATACCCAGCTGGTCTTCAGCCTGGCCGGTGCATCGGCCGGCGGCGACAATGTGATCATCGTGACCGGCGCCCGCGTGCAGCTCAGCCAGCGCGCAATCGGCCCGGGCCAGTCGTTCGGTGTGGAAACCATTGAAGCTTTCCCGTCGATCACCCGTGACGTCCGCGACATCATCCGCATCGACCCGCGCGTCAGCCTCGACCGTTCGAACGAAGTCGATCGCGTGTCCTGCCTCGGCGGCAACGACCGCTCGAACGCCTTCACCGTTGACGGTATCGCCCAGTCCGACCTGTTCGGTCTCAACGGCACGCCGTTCGCCAGCCGCAACTCGCTGCCGCTTCCCTATGACGTGGTGCGTGAAACCTCGGTCGAGTTCGCACCGTTTGACGTGCAGTACGGCCAGTTCACCGGCTGCGCGATCAACGTCGTCACCAAGTCGGGCGGGAATGAATTCAGCGGTTCGGCCTTCTTCACCTATGCGAGCGACAGCCTGCAGGCCGACACGGCGGGCGGGCAGGACTTCAGCGCCAGTCCCTATAAAGAAAAGCGCTGGGGTGCGACGCTTGGTGGCCCGATCATCAAGGACCGCCTGTTCTTTTTCCTCGGCTACGAAACGACCGATCTTTCGGACAGCTTCGAATACGGCCCGGCAGGCGAAGGCTATCCGAACGAGTTGAATTACGTAACGACCGCGCAATTCGAGCAGTTTTCGCAGATTCTCAGCGACGTTTACGGCTTCGAAACTGGCGGCCTCGCGCGCAACCTGCCTGAGAAGAACAAGCGTTACTTCGGTCGTATCGACGCGCTGATCAGCGACAATCACCGCCTTGAAGCGAGCTACCAGCGCCTCGAGGAGACTAACGTTGAAAGCGACGACTTCTCCGATAGTCGTAACATTTTCACGGGTTATAATAGCTTCGAGGATGAAGGCACGGAGAGCGATTATTACTCGGTCCGCCTCTACTCCGACTGGTCAGAAGATTTCTCGACCGAGATCCGCGCCAGCCGGGCAATCGTGCAGGACATTCAGGGCCCGGTCGGCGGTGGTGAAGCACAAGACGCCAACCCGATGCCGCGCTTTATGGTCGGCGTGACCAACGGCGGCGAATTCGGTGCACTGTTGGCAGGCCCCGGCTTTTCGCGGACTTCGAACGACCTCAAGACTACAGTGACCCAGGTCAAAGCGCTCGGCCGATGGAACAACAACGATCACACCATCACGATCGGTGGAGAACTAAACGAACTTAAGGTGTTCAACCTTTTTGCTCAGAACTCGACCGGTACTCTAACTTTCAAAAATTTGACCGACTTCGCTAATGGTGTGTTATCTGGGGGCTCCAATACCAATCCGGGCGGACAGGATGTTTTTGGCGGATCTGGTGCAGGTGCATATGGCAACTTTACCGCTAGCGGAGACATCAACGATGCCGCGGCCAGTTGGAAGCGCCGAACTTGGTCGATTTACGCCCAAGACGAGTGGACCGTCACCGATCAGTTAGACGTGATTGGGGGCGTACGTGTCGAATGGCTGTCGGGCGATGCGCCAACTGCCAACCCGAATTTCGTTAATCGGTATGGCTTCAGCAATGCTAACGGTTTCAGCAAGATCGATCCGGTTGTGATGCCGCGGCTCGGCTTCACCTACAATCTCTATAATGATGGGCTCTTCTCGAACACGCAGATCAAAGGTGGTGTGGGCCGCTTCACTGGTGGTGACCCGGGAGTATATTTTTCTAATGCCTTCTCTAACAACGGCTATGCTGTCGGATTTGCACGGACCGGGCAGAGCGGCTGCTTCACTGGAGCCCAGGCTGACGTGGTTACAAATGGCCAATTCACCGGGATCCCTGCATGCGTGATTGCCAATGCGGCGGCACAGTCCTCAGGTGGCTTGGCTGACACTCAGTCGACTGACCCGAACTTCAAGATGCCGACTGTGTGGCGTGCCAATTTGGGCGTTTCGACGACCTTCGGTGCCGAGAGCGGCTTCTTCAGCGACTGGAACCTGAACCTCGACTTCATTTATTCGAAGTTCCAGAACCCGGTTGATTTCGTTGACCTGTCGCAAGTGGTGAACACTGCGCTGGGTCTCAACGGTTATACGGTAGACGGTCGCCCGATCTATCGTGCGATCGATCCGACCAGAACGGGCTGCGCTGCCGTGCTGCAGAACCAGGGCGGAAGCCCGCCAGTGTGGACCGGCGTTACTTCGGCCTGCTTTGGCACCAGTCGCGACGACGAAATCCAGCTGACAAATGGCAATAGCTACGAAAGCAAGATTGCTTCGGCGATCCTTTCGAAGACCTGGCGCAACGGCATCTTCACCGAAGGCGGCCGCATTCGCTTCAACCTTGGTTATGCCTACACCGACTCTGAGAACAACCGGAACAACAACAGCTCGACCGCCACCTCAAGCTTCGACATCGTCGCAGCTGCGGACCGTCAGTCAGTCGATGTCGCGCGTAGCGAATATTCTTCGAAGCATAACTTAACGCTTGGCCTGAACATGCGTGAAGAGTTCTTCGGCGATTATGCGACCAGCTTCGGCTTTATGTTTGTTGCCCGTTCGGGCCGTCCGTTCTCGGTCGTTTGGGACAATGCTCCGAGCGAAGTGCTCAACGACAGCGCCAGCGGCGACTTTAACTCGCTGATGTACATTCCCACTGGCGTGGGCGATCCGAACGTCGTGATCGGGGATGCGGCCTTCGCCACCGCACTCGACAACTTCATATCGGAAACACCCTGCATTAATAAGTACCGGGGGCAATCGCTGCCGCGAAACAGCTGCAGCAACCCCTGGTTCTACGACCTCGACCTGCGCTTTAGCCAGGAACTGCCCGGGCCGATGAAGGCCTTCGGGGTTAAGGACGACAAGTTTCGTTTGTTCGTGGACTTCGACAACTTCCTGAACCTGCTCGACTCGGGCTCGAATGTCTTCAAGCGCTACAGCTACACAGAAGCTCTGGTACGCGCTGCGGCGATCGACTCTCAGGGTCGCTACGTATACTCGCCGGTCACGGCGCAGTATAACGCGACTGCAGGAACGACCGGGTTCCGCGATCCGTTCGTCCAGTCTTCCTCATCCCTTTGGAAGATCCAGCTGGGTGTGAGCTACGAGTTCTAAAACTCCTCAGCGTTGCTGGAACAAGTGAAACGGCGGGGCCCATGGTTCCGCCGTTTTGCTTTGGCATGAAGGCTGCATAAGCTGCCCGAATGGAATGGCACGCACAGCGCTATTCGGAAACCAGCCGGCGCCAGGCCGGTAACTCATACTGTATTAGTATCGTAAGACACAGACTTCAAGAAGTCTGCCGCAATCGCGCGCTCGCGTCCATGCTTTCGTTCGAAGAGACAAGGGTGTAGAAAACCAAAAGCCCAACACTTGTGATGGATGGAAAGTTTGACAGAAACCCCCGCAGAGCAGAGCCCGGCGTCCGAAAATGGCTTCGCCAGCGTCAGTTCGAACTTCTCCAGCGTCCTGCTTAGTTTTCGGGTCTGGTGGCGACAGGACGTGGTCGGCACGGTCGACCAGGCTTCTGTTATCGAGAAGCGGCGCGAAGATTGCGGGCTGACCGAGCGCTACCTTTTCATGACCGCCATGTCGGGCGGCATTGCGATCCTCGGCCTGCTGCTGTCTTCGCCTGCTGTGGTTATCGGCGCGATGCTGCTGTCGCCATTGATGGGGCCTATCATGGGTCTCGGCTTCGCGCTGGCGATCGGCGACTACCACTGGCTCAAGCAATCCGCGCGCTCGCTGGCGTGGGGCAGCCTGATGGCGATCATGCTGTGCGCCTTGGTAGTTTTCATGTCGCCGATCCAGACCGTGACGCCCGAAATCGCGGCGCGCACTAGGCCAAACCTCTTTGACCTGATGATCGCGCTTTTTTCGTCGCTGGCGGGCGCCTATGCGATGATCCGCGGGCGTGAAGGCACGATTGTGGGCGTGGCGATTGCGACCGCTTTGATGCCGCCGCTGGCCGTCGTCGGCTTCGGTGTGGCAACGCTCAACTGGACGGTCTTTTCGGGCGCGCTTTTGCTGTTCGTCACCAACCTCATCACGATCGCGCTGACCGCGTGGGGCATGGCGCGGCTCTATGGCTTCCGCAGCAGCCTGAGCGAGCGCCAGTCGCTATTCCAGAACGTTGCGGTGGCCGCAGTGTTTGTCGCACTTGCCGTTCCGTTGTTCTTCACGCTTCGCCAGATCGGCTGGGAGTACAATGCAGACAGGATCATCCGTTCCGAAATCATGGAAAATTTCGGCAGGCGTTCGCGGCTGAGCGAAGTCGCTAGCGACTACGCAACCGAGCCGGTGAAGGTCAGCGCTACCGTTCTGACCCCTGTTCTGAAGCCAGATGCCGAATCTCGCACTGAGAGCGCGCTAGCGGAACGGCTCGGACGCCCGGTCGAGCTTACAATCACGCAATACCAGGTGGGCACAAGCGCCACCGCGGCGCAGCAGGCCGAACTTTCGGCATCACGCGCGAGGGAGGAAGACGCAGCCACCCAGCGCGCAGAAATGCTGGCCCAACGGCTTGCCCTGGTGGCGGGCGTTTCAGAGGACGATGTCATCGTAGACCGGCAGCGGCGCAGGGCCGTGGTGCGTGCGAAGCCGCTTGATGGTGCCGCCCTTTCGACCTATCGCGTGCTGGAACAGCGGATCGCGGCAACCGAACCCGATTGGCGCATCGAACTGCTTCCACCGCGTCGCTCGCTGCCAGCCATTTCCTTTGCCAATGGCGATCCCGACAATGCCGGTGAGGCCGCCTTGGCGCTGATCGCTTGGGCGGCACAACGGCTCGATTCCCCAGTGGTTCTGGAGGGGCCTTCGGGGCCGACGGCGCGCTCTGCGGAATTGCTGAAGGAAAAGGGCGTTACCGCCTCGCTTGCGCTGACGACGCGCAGGAATGGTGCAGTGCAGGCGCGCTGGGCCAATACCGCAAACTAGACAGGCTCTTCAGGAGGCGATCAGGCGGCCAGCTGGATCGGCTCGATTTCGCCCGAAAGGTAAAGCTTCTTCGCCTTTGCGCGGCTGAGCTTGCCCGAGCTGGTGCGCGGCAGCGTGCGCGGCGGCACCAGTTCCACGATACAGCTCATGCCCGTGACCGAGCGGACCTTGTCGGCGATCTCGTTGCGCAGGTGCACGCGCTCTTCCGGATCGGAAACGCGGCAATGCACCAGCACCGCCGGCGCTTCCTCGCCATTCTCCATCTCGATCGAGAAGGCGGCGATGTCGCCATGGTTGAAGCCCGGCAATTGTTCCACCGCCCATTCGATATCCTGCGGCCAGTGGTTCTTGCCGTTGATGATGATCATGTCCTTCGCGCGGCCGACGATGAACAGATATCCGTCCGCAACATAGCCCATGTCGCCAGTGTCGAGCCAACCGTCGACGAGGCAATCCTCGGTCGCTTCAGGGTTGCGGAAATAGGAGTGCATCACGCTGGGGCCGCGGCACCACACCTTGCCGATCTGGTGGTGGCCCTTTGCCTGTCCGCCTTCGCCGCGGATCTCGACATCCATGTCGGGCAGCGGCTTGCCGCAATTGACGATCGCGCGATAGCGCGCCGGGCGCGACAGATTGAGTTCCGAACCCGAGAGGCGCTCTTCCTCGACCAGTTCGACGCGGATACCTTCGCCCGGCGGCATGACGGTTACAGCCAGCACCGCTTCCGCCAGCCCATAGCTGGGCGTGAAGGCGCTGGCCTTGAATCCGGCCTCTGCAAAGGCGTTGACGAAGTTCTGCATCACGTCGGGGCGGATCATGTCGGCGCCATTCCCGGCGACCCGCCAGCGCGACAGGTCGAACCGTTCGGACACATGGCTCTGGCTGGAAATGCGGCGGGCGCAGATGTCGTAGCCGAAGGTCGGCGAATAGCTGAGCGTCTTGCCCTCATTGCGACTGATCATGTCGAGCCATGCGAGCGGCCGCCGCGCGAAATGATCGGGCTTGAGATAGTCGCAGCTGACCTGGTTCGCGATGAGCGACAGGAAGCAGCCGACCAGCCCCATGTCGTGATACCACGGCAGCCAGCTCACCACCCGGTCGCCCTGGCCCACGACCATCGAAGTCGCATGGCCGTATAGGTTGTGGAGCAAGGCACGGTGGGTCACGGCGACGCCGGTCGGGAAGCGGGTCGAGCCGCTCGAATATTGCAAATAGCAGATGTCTTCCGGATCGGTCTGCGGCAGCTCGCACTCGGGCGCGTCGCGCTTGGCGAAATCCTGCCAGGACTCGCTCGGGCAGCCCTGCTTGGCGGCGGCGGCCTGCGCCATCTCGGTGATTTCTTCCGGGTAGATTAGGATCTTGGGATCGGAGCTCTGCAGCTGCACTGCAAGCTGATCGATATAGCTTTCCTTGCCGCCGAAAGTCGTCGGCAGCGGCAACGGAACGGGCCATGCTCCGGCATAGACGCAGGCGCAGAACAGCGCGGCGAAATCGGGGCCGGTCTCGGCGATCAGCGCAACCCGGTCTTCCTTGCCGATCCCCGCTGCGACCATGCGGCGCGCCATGATCAGCGCATCCTTGCGCATCTCGGAATAAGGGTAGGGGCGCTCGAGCATGCCCCGCATATCGTGAAAATTGAGGCCCTTTTCGCTCTGCGCGGCATAGTCGATCGCTTCGTTGAACGTAGCGAAGTCGGACCGCCTGCGCGGCAAGGGGCAGTCGTTCGGCGTCGGCGTGAGTGCGGCGTCGGTCATATTATTCAGCGAAACCCGTGATATGTTGCGCAAAATGGCGCTTTAATCGTCCCCAATGCGGAAGTCTCCCCATGTCCGCACCTATTACAGCTTTCCCATTTGATAAGGAGTGTGGCACGAATAAGGCGAAATGGTTGCAAAGCAAACCACCTTGTCACCCAAACGTCGCAGCCCGGCACCGCTCGACCGTGCAAAACTGGAAGAATTGGCGCTGGCCTATCTGGCGCGGTTCGCGACGAGCTCGGCCAAATTGGAGGCCTATCTCCGCCGCAAGATCCGCGAGCGGGGCGTCGCGGAAGGGGCGGAACCGCTCGATGTGGCGTCTCTCGTCGAACGCATGGTCGAGCTGAGATATGTTGACGATGCCGCCTTCGCTCGCACGCGTGCCTCGGGCCTGCTGCGCAAGGGCTATGGCGCAAGGCGCGTCGATCAGACACTTCGTGCAG
Organism: Altererythrobacter sp.; assembly: GCA_023260985.1. Classification (GTDB taxonomy): domain Bacteria; phylum Pseudomonadota; class Alphaproteobacteria; order Sphingomonadales; family Sphingomonadaceae; genus Erythrobacter. The sequence goes on from JALRKY010000030.1 coordinate 40,560, forward strand.
CCGGGATCGACGAAGAATTGCGCGAGGATGCGGCTCCGGGGGAAGCCGCGGCGCGCCGCGCTGCGCTCGCTCTGGCACGCAAGCACGGTTTCGGCCCGTTCGGGGCGCCTGCGGAGGAGAGCGAGGGCCTTGATCGTGCCAAGCGCGAGAAACAGATTGCAGCAATGATCAGGGCGGGCCATGGCTTCGATGCGGCGCGCGCGCTAGTGGATGCCGCCAGCGTGGAGGATGCGGCGGATTGGGTTCAAGAAGCGGAGGAGTGGGATTGATGAGATCGAAGGGGCTTGTTGCGCTGCTGGCGTTCGCTTCGCTGGGCTGCTCGCCCAATCCCGATGCCACGGCGCGGCAAGGATCGGCCGATGCGGAAACGGCCCCGGCTGTCGCGGCCGGCCGCCATCCCGTCTCGGGATTGCAGGTGATCGATCTGTCAGTCATCTCGGTCCGGCAGCGCCACCAGTTGCGGGTCGAACTGGCCGATACGCCGGAAGCGCAAGCGCGCGGACTGATGTTCCGCACCGAACTGGGCGATGGCGAAGGCATGCTGTTTCCTTCCGACATCCCCGACGTGCGCAGCTTCTGGATGAAGAACACCCCGCTTTCGCTCGACATCATCTTTGTCGGGGTCGACGGGCGGATCATCAACATCGCCGCCAATACCGAACCCTATTTGCTCGATTCGGTCCGTTCGGATGGGATTGCCAGCGCAGTGCTCGAACTGCGCGCGGGCCGCGCGGCCGAATTGGGCATCGCACCGGGTGACAAGGTCGAATACACCCTGCCTTAGGGTCAGCTTCGCGCTTGGCGCGGGCATGCTTATCCGCTAATCGCGCGGGCCATGGGAATCCTCAGCAAGATCTTCACCTGGTGGGATGGCGCCACCATCGGCACCATGCTCTTCACCGCGCGCAAGGGCGAGCACGTCGGCACCGATGTGCAGGGCAACAAATATTACCGCTCGAAGCCCAAGGCTGGCGAGCGCGAGCGCCGCTGGGTAATCTACAATGGCAATAACGATGCCAGCCGCGTGCCGAGCGAATGGCATGGCTGGCTGCACGGCGCGTTCGACGATGTGCCGGAAAGTCGCCTGCCGCCCCCGCGGATCTGGGAAGCCGACTATACGCCGAACGCCACCGGGACAGCTGCCGCCTACCGGCCGCAGGGTGCGCTTGAGCGGGGCGGCAGGCGTGCGCCCGCAACCGGGGATTACGAAGCCTGGAGCCCGGAAGGCTGAACATGCGCGGGCCGCATATCTGCCTGGCACTTGCCGGTGCGATCGCGCTGGCGGCCTGCGATCGGGAACCGCCCGCGCCCAAGCCGGTCGAAACCGAATTGCCGCAAGATCTGTCGACGCCTGCCTCGCCTCTACCGGCTGACGCAGCGGGCACCGCGGGGATCGGCACGCCGATGGCAGATCGGGTGGCTACGCTGGGCCTTCTCAACAAGCGCAACAATTCGAGCCAGGATATCGAGCTGAAGCCGGGCGAATCGCGCCGGATCGGTGACATCATCATCCGCTTGCAGGCTTGCGAGCGCACCGCGCCGTGGGAAATGCAGCGCGAAACCGGAGCTTTCGTGCAAGTGCTGGTGCAGGATCGTGGTTCGGAGGATTTCCGCCGCATCTTCTCAGGCTGGCTGTTCAAGAACTCGCCCAGCCTCAACGTGGTCGAGCACCCGATCTACGACGTCTGGGTCAAAGACTGCGCAATGAGCTTCCCCGACGACGAATGAGTCGTCTCTGCTTCGCGTAGCAGCGCGGCATAGGCATCGGGCAGGCTCATGGCGGGATCGCCGGAAGCGTGCGCCAGCCCTTCGAGATATTGCTTCTGTTCGATTTCGAGCGCGCCCAGCGAGCGCAGATGCTCGGTCATGAACTGGCAGTCGAGCATGCGATAGCCCGCGCGCCGCATCAAGGCGACCAGCCAGCCGAGCGCGACCTTGCTGGCATCCGTGCGGCGGCTGAACATGCTTTCGCCGCAGAATACCCTGTCGAACGCGACTCCGTAGAGCCCGCCAACCAGTTCCTCACCGTCCCAGCATTCGATCGAATGGGCATGGGCCAGCTCATGGAGCTGGCGATAGCTCGCCATGATCCTGTCGCTGATCCAGCTTTCCGGACGGTCTTCACGCGGCTGCGCGCAGGTCGCGATCACGGCGGTGAAATCACAGTCGAGCGTGACCGTGAAGCGGTCCTGGCGGATCGCCTTGCGTAGGCTGCGCGAGAGGTGAAAGCGCTCCAAAGGCAGGATCGCGCGTTGGCGCGGCTCGACCCAGAAGACCTCCGGGTCGTCGCGCCGGTCCGCCATGGGGAATATCCCGCTGCGATAGGCCAGCAGAAGCATCTCGGCTGGTATCGGGGCGGGATAAGGAAAATGCATGACGCCGCTCTATAGCAGGCGAGGAGGGCGCATCGCCAATTGCAAATAGTTCTGCCCAAGCACCAAACTGGCGTGTTGCCATGTGCGACGCTTGGCTATAGAGGGCTGCGTCGCCTGGAGGGGTGTAGCTCAGCTGGTAGAGCATCGGTCTCCAAAACCGAGGGCCACGGGTTCGAATCCTGTCACCCCTGCCATTTAATGCTGGCGGCAAAATGAAAGGGCCGGCCCCGCGTGGGACCGGCCCTTCCTTTTTTCTGATTGCCGTCAGTATTCGTTTGGCTCTTCTGGCGTTTCGTGACCGAAAGTTTGCCCCGCGGTTTTGTCGCCCTTTGCCAGCTTGAACACCACGCCCGAAAGCAGGGCCAGGGCCAGCAGGTTAGGGAGCGCCATCGCCGCGTTGGAAATGTCGCCCAAGCGCCAGACCAGCGTGAGGTCCTGCGTCGAACCGACATAGATCACCACGCACCAAAGCAACCGCCAAATAATATGGAGCACCTTCTCGCCGCGGGGGGTCGAGCCCGGGACGCGGTCGTAGAGGAAGGTGATCGCGCGTTCGCCATAATAGCTCCAGGTGAGCAGAGTGGTGAACACGAACAGGATCAGCGCAGTCGAAGCGACCAGCGTGCCGATCGGGATCGAGAAGATCTGCATCGGGAAGGCCGCCGCAAAGGCGCCGCTGGTCATTGCGAAGCCCCGCAGGTCCGAATTCCACGCATGGATCACCTGCTGGCCGCCGCCGGCGAAATTGCCTTCAACTGTCAGGATCACCAGCGCGGTCATGGTGCAGATCACGATCGTGTCGATGAACGTGCCCAGCATCGCCATGCGGCCCTGTTGCGCCGGGTCGCTGGTCTGCGCCACGGCGTGGGCGATCGGGGTCGAACCTTGGCCTGCCTCGTTCGAGAACAGCCCGCGCGCCACGCCCGCACGTATCGCGAGGGCGATTGCCGCGCCCACGAAGCCGCCAGTGGCTGCTTGCGGGTTGAACGCGCCGTGGAATATCAGGCCGAAGGTTGCGGGAATGTCCTGAATGTTCAGGATCAGCGCGATAATCGCCATCACGATATAGGCGCCGGCCATGAAGGGCACGACCTTCTCGGCGACATTGCCGATCGACTTGATCCCGCCGATGATCACGATGAACACCAGGATCGCCACGATCAGGCCGCCCAGTGCTTCCTCAATTCCGAATAATTCGTTCAGCCCGTCAGCCACGGCATTGGCCTGGATCGAATTGCCGGTGACCATCGCCGAGAACAGCGTGCCAAGGCAGAACACGATCGCGAGCCAGGTCCATTTCGGGCCAAGGCCCATCATGATGTAGCTCATCGGGCCGCCGCGATAGGCGCCGTCGCTGGTCTTTTCGCGATATCGGATAGCGAGCGAACCTTCGGCGAAAGCGAGCGCCATGCCGATCAGCGCGGTAACCCACATCCAGAAGATCGCGCCGGGGCCGCCCAGTGCGATCGCGGTGGCGACACCGGCGAGGTTGCCCGTGCCGACCTGTCCGGAAAGCGCAGTCGAGAGCGCGGCGAAGGGGCTGATTTCCCCATCACCTTGGCCCTTGCGGCTCGCGAACAGGCCCTTGAAGGCGCTGCCGAGCTGGCGCAGCGGATAGAATTTCAGGCCGATCATGAAGAACATGCCGACACCCAGCAGGATGATCGTCATGGGAGGGATCGGTTGGCCGCCGATGGAAAGCCAGGGAACAAGTTCCCCGTTCCACGTGCCGCCCCAGATGAAATCGGAAACATTCGTCACGCGATCGATCAAGCTGATCGACCCGGAATCTGTAACTGCCATGTGTGGCTTCCCCAAAAGCAACCCTTAAGAAGCCCCGCACGCTAGCCACGACATGCGCGCTTGGCCAGCCCTCGATGCTCGCACATGCACAGGGCGGCTGCGTTGCGGCTGCGCTAACGCCGCTTGCTTTTGGTTCGGGCCGGTCCTACATGCGAGCTCGTCTTCCGACATTGGAATCAGGCCTTGCCCCTCCCGGACTTGTCCGGGGCGGCGAAGAACCCTACCTGAAACCTATCCCGGAAGGCGGGAAAGAAATTTACCGAGGACGAAAGGTCAGACTATGACCGATGAAAAGAAGCGCAAGACATCGCCCGCCGAGTTCGTGAACCAGGTTCGCAGCGAAACGAAGAAGGTGGTGTGGCCGACGCGTGAGGAAACCATCCGCACCGCGATCTTCGTTTTCATCATGATGGTGATTCTGTCGGTCTTCTTTCTTGGCATCGACACTGTCTTCAGTGCGATCGTGCAGTGGCTGCTGTCGCTGGCCTGATCCGCGCCTTCAATATTCACGGGAACACACCATGGCTCGCTGGTATATCATTCACGCCTATTCGGGTTTCGAGAACAAGGTCCGCGATGCGATCATCGCCGAAGCCGAGCGGCTGGGCCTGAGTGACGCGGTTGAGGACGTTCAGGTCCCGACCGAAACCGTGACCGAGGTGAAGCGCGGCAAGAAGGTGCAGGTCGAACGCAAGTTCATGCCCGGCTATGTCCTCGCCAAGCTGAAGATGACCGACGACGTGTACCACCTCGTCAAGAACACTCCGAAGGTGACCGGCTTTCTGGGGCAGGGCAACAAGCCCCAGCCGATCAGCGAAAAGGAAGCTGCGCGCTATTTCGGCGGCGTGGAAGAGGCCAAGGCCGCTCCCAAGCGCGACATCAGCGTCGACTACGAAATCGGCGACCAGGTCAAGGTGCTCGACGGCCCCTTCGCCAGCTTCAACGGCGTGGTAGAGGAACTCGATTTCGACAAGGCGAAGGTCAAGGTCTCGGTCTCGATCTTCGGCCGTGCAACGCCGGTCGAACTCGACTTCGAACAGGTCGAACTGGTCAAGTAATCCGGCTGCGGCCGGGTTTCCGATGCATCAGTACACCGCCGGCGCTCACGCCGGTGGGCTACACGCGCCATTGTGGCTGTGGGCGCTTGTCTGTCCTGCTAGGACGATGACCACGGATGCACTATGCCGCCTTCCGCCATTGCCTTCTCCTGTTGATCGGGATGGCAAGCTGCCTCGCCTTCGCGCCGTCTCCCGCGCAGGCGCAGATGCGGATGTGCGGCCCGGGTGAAACGCCCGTGGCGGTGTATACTTCGGACCCCAGCGCGCATGTCCCGCTCTGCCCCAGTAACGGCGGCGGGGCTGCTGCCGTGCCAGAAAGCCATGCCGCATTCGCCTGGCATGTCGACGCTGCGGACATCTGGGTCGACGGGGACTACACTTGCCCCAACAATGCAGGGCCTGCGAAGGCGCTCGCCGCCTGCGTCCGCGCGATGGGCGAGGGATGCGTGAGCGGCGGCGACCACGCCGCCGTGGTTGAGAACAGCGGGGATCGCGCGAGAAGGTCGGCGCAGGGCTGGTGCAAGCGCAGCAAGGCGAAACCCTGCACGTTGCAGGCACAGTATCACGCGCGGCGGCAGGGGCTGTTCGTGCACGAGTTCGAACTGGCGCCTGCAAACTAGTTTCACCGCAGGTCCGGCAGGGCGGAATCGCTTGCATCTGGCGCCGAAAACGCTAAGAGCGCGCCTTCCTTAAAGCGATAGCTTTGGAAAACCGTGCGGGAGGGGTGCCTCGGTACCCTGTTTGACCGCTTAACATGAGCTAAGGATCGCGATCCGCGGCGACAGTGTGAAAGGAGTGCCCTCATGGCCAAGAAGATTTCTGGCTATATCAAGCTGCAGGTGCCCGCCGGCATCGCAAACCCCTCGCCGCCGATCGGCCCTGCCCTGGGTCAGCGTGGCGTGAACATCATGGAATTCTGCAAGGCGTTCAACGCCGCGACCGACAGCCTTGAAAAGGGCATGCCGATCCCGACGATCATCACCGTCTATGCGGACCGTTCGTTCAGCTTCGTCACCAAGACGCCGCCGGCGACCTTCCTCATCAAGAAGGCTGCCAAGCTGAAGTCGGGCTCGAAGGAGCCGGGCAAGGTTTCAGCCGGAACTATCAAGCGTTCGCAGCTAAGCGAAATCGCCGAAATGAAGATGGCTGACCTCAACGCCAACGACATCGAAATGGCAACCCGCATCATAGAAGGCTCCGCGCGTTCGATGGGCCTCGAAGTGGTGGAGGGCTAAGATCATGGCAAAGCCGACCAAGAAGCAGAAGCTGCTGGCCGACCTCGACCGCGAGAAGCTGTATTCGGTTGAAGAGGCGCTCGCCACGCTGCGCCAGTTCAAGGGCAAGTTCGACGAAACCGTCGAAGTCGCGATGAACCTGGGTGTAGACCCGCGTCACGCCGACCAGATGGTACGCGGCATGGTGTCGCTGCCCTCGGGCACCGGGAAGGACGTGCGCGTTGCCGTGTTCGCTCGCGGTGACAATGCCGACAAGGCTCTGGCCGCCGGTGCCGACAAGGTGGGTGCCGAAGACCTGATGGAAGACATGCAGGCTGGCAACCTCGACTATGACCGAGTGATCGCGACCCCCGACATGATGGGTGTCGTCGGCCGCCTCGGCAAGGTGCTGGGCCCCAAGGGCCTGATGCCGAACCCGAAGCTCGGCACCGTCACGCCGAACGTGGAGAGGTCATAGAAGCATTCACACCCTTTTATTTTCGGCAAGACTAGGAGACGAAGTATGGCGACACGATGACTAAACGTAGTATGAGCGAGGGCGCTAACTTATGATGCAGCGCTCCAGCGTCACTGGG
>JALRKY010000021.1 GCA_023260985.1 Altererythrobacter sp.
AAACCGGACTGTGCGCTAACGACCCAATTGCTGACGTTCGTGCCAATCAGAAGAAGCTTCCATCTTGCTCGTAAATGGCATCGATGATCGAGACGACTTGTGGCGCAAGGGGTGTACCGATTACGTCACCTCTTGCCACAGCGGTTGCTGCTAACGTTCCGTCTCCAATTGGTCTGTCCGCATAGTCGACGACCATAAGCGAGGGCGCGCCATCAACCTGCTGTCGGTACAACAGCGCTATGCTGTAGCGCTCATTGGCAGTTGTGCCCTCCCCCCAAGGCCCCACCACCAAATCTAAATTGGCTCCCGGATCATTCAGATGGCCAACCGTCAAGTGCATCCAATAGGCGGCGACGGTTGGGCCATCTACTTTGTGGACCATGCCCCAGACGCAACTGCTGTCGTTGCCGCAACAATCACACTTGCCGCCGCTTTCGTCCGTGGTTTCGACCTCATAAGGGCCAATGGCTTCGACGTTCTTAATCCAATGAATTGTAGAGATGCCACCGTCCGCTTGCCACCCAAAAGAGGACATCTCCTCAGCCAGCCTGTCGCGCCAGAAGCGGCCGGGTCAGATCAAATCCCGGCGTCTTCCAGGACCGCGGCGCGCAGTTCCGCGATGCCCATGCCCTTTTCGCTACTGGTGATATGCAGCACCGGAAAGGCGGCGGGGTGCTTGCGCGCTTCCTCGGCTACCTTCGCGGCAGTCGCCTCCAGCTCGCTCGCCTTAACCTTGTCAGCCTTGGTCAGAACAATGCGATAGCTCGCGGCCGATTCGTCGAGCATGCGCATCATTTCGCGGTCGGTTTCCTTAAGGCCATGCCGGGCATCGACCAGCACCAGAGTGCGTTTCAGCACCTGCCGCCCGCGCAGATAATCGCGCACCAGATGTTTCCACTTTTCGACCACTTTGACCGGAGCCTTGGCGAAGCCATAGCCCGGCATGTCGACCAAGCGGAACTGCGTGGGCTCGCCTACTTCGAAGAAGTTGAGCTCCTGCGTGCGGCCCGGCGTGACCGAAGCGCGCGCAATCGCCTTGCGGCCGGTGAGCGCGTTGAGCAGCGAGCTCTTGCCGACGTTCGAGCGCCCGCAAAAGGCAATCTCCGGCACAGTTGGCTCAGGCAGGAACTTGAGCTGCGGAGCGGACAGCAGGAACTGGACGCGGCCCGAAAAGAGTTTCGATGCCGCTTCCTCGGGTTCTGCCTGTTCCTGCAATTCGTCCGGCGTCACGCCTCAGCCCTTGCGCTTGTCGGACGATGCCTGGTCTGCCTTGTCCTTCTCCGCCTGCGCCCGCAGCTGCGGATGCTTGGAATAGAGATAGCTCTGTTGGGCCAGCGTCAGGAGGTTCGAGGTGACCCAGTAAAGCAGCAGGCCTGCCGCAAACGGCGCCATCACGAACATCAGGATCCATGGCATGAACGAGAAGATCTGCTGTTGGATCGGGTCCATCGCCGTCGGGTTGAGGCGGAAGGTCAGCCACATGGTGATGCCGAGCAGCACCGCCAGCACACCGATACCGAGAAAGCCCGGCGGGTCGAACGGCAGCAGGCCGAACAGGTTAAGGATCTTTGCCGGATCGGGCGCGGATAGGTCTTCGATCCACAGCACGAAGGGCTTGTGGCGCATTTCGATCGCAAGGATCAGCGATTTGTAGAGCGCGAAGAAGATCGGAATCTGGATCAGGATCGGCAGGCAGCCGGCGAGCGGATTGATCCCCTCGTCCTTGTAGAGTTTCATCACCTCCTGCTGCTGCTTCTGCTTGTCGTCCTTATAGCGCTCCTGGATCGCCTTCATCTTGGGCTGGACTGCCCGCATCGCGGCCATGCTGGCGAACTGCTTCTGCGCGATCGGGAACATCACGCCGCGGATGATGACCGTCAGCAGGATGATCGCCACTCCGAAATTGCCGACCAGCTCGTAAAGATGGCGCAGCAACCACACCATCGGCTTCACGAACCATTCGAACCAGCCCCAGTCGATCGCCTTGCCGAAATTCTCGATGCCGAGGGTGTCGCGATACTGGTCAAGCACCACGCTTTCTTTGGCGCCCGCGAACAGCCGCGTGCTGCGGCTGATGGTTGCACCGGGAGCGATCGTCTGCGGGGCGTAAATCAGGTCGGCACGATAGAGATCATTACCTAGCGAACGGAAACTCGGCGTCGTATCCTGCTGGTCTCCCGGAATTAGCGCGGACAGCCAGTAAATGTCACTAAAGCCGAGCCAGTCGGGTGCGCCGCCTTCAGGCGTGTGCGTGCCTTCTTCGGCCAGATCATCATAATCTGGGCCATATTCGACCGTGTCGCCAAACCCGCCCATCGGACCCGAATGGGCATTGAAAGTGCTTGGGCTGGCAATGGTCGAAGTGCGGCTGATCAAGCTGAAAGGCTGGACTACGGCACCGTTCTCGCCGGTATTGGCAACCGCCTGAACCACATCGACCATGTAATTGTCGTCGATCGAGAAGGTGATCGAATAGGTCAGCCCGCCCTCGCTCGTGTGCGTCAGGGTCACCGGGGTCGACGTGGTCAGCGTGGTCCCGCTGGCTTGCCACTGCAGATTGTCGGGCAGGCGCTGGCCGTTGGCGAGGAAACCGAACTCGGCGAAATACTGGCCCGAAGTGCCTTGCGGCGCGAAAAGCTGCACCGGGCGGCTGTCTTCGCCCAAGGCATCGCGATGGTCCTTCAGCTCAATATCGTCGAGCCGCGCGCCAACCAGGTTGATCGAACCTTCGAGGCGCGGAGCGTCGATGCGCACCCGCTCTGGCGAAGCAAGCGCTGCGTCGAGATCGACCGGGGCGCCGCTGGCGCCCGCCGTGCCGCCGATCGCAGCAGGCGAGGCCTCCGCTGGCGGCGCTTCGCTGCTAGCTGCTACTGCGTCGGGCTGGCCGCTGAGCGAGGCCTGCGGATAGAATACCCGCATCGCCATGTCCCAACCGAGAATAAGAAGGCCCGAAAGCGCGACGGCAAGCAGTAGGTTACGCTGGTTGTCCAAGGTGAAATCCCGTGCGTCTGAAATTCAAGAGTGAGTTATATAGGTACTACGGTACGGGATCAAAGCCATGCCCGCCCCAAGGGTGGCAGCGCATTAGCCGCTTAATCGCCAGCCATCCACCCTTGATCGCACCATATTTGCCCAGCGCTTCGATCGCATACTCGCTGCACGAAGGCGCATAGCGGCAAGTCGGCGGCAGGATACGGCTCGGCCCCCATTGCCACATGCGTGCGATCAGGATCAGCACATGCTTCATTTGCTCGGCCCCTTGCGATTGCCCTTGCGCGGGCGCCGTCTTGGCGGATCGCCCTGTCCTGCTGCCGCGCGGACCAAGGCCTCGGCCAATTCCTGCTGCATCGCGGCGAAGTCGCGCTCGATCGCACCATGTCGGGCGATCAGCACATGGTCGTGATCGGGGAGGCCCTGTTCGGGCAGCGCGGCGCGCAGCAATTCGCGAAAACGCCGCTTGATGCGGTTGCGCACCACCGCATTGCCGACCTTCTTGGTCACGGTGATGCCGTAACGCTTGCCCTTGCCAGAATTGGGATACGCCAAAAGCACGAAATCGGGGCGCGCCAAGCGCAGGCCTCGGTTCGCGGCAATAAAATCAGCGCGGCGACGCATCACCGCGATGTCGTGAGTCTCAGCCGTTGCGCTCAGGCACAAAGTGTCTTGCGGCCACGCTTGCGGCGGGCACGCAGGACCTTGCGGCCGCCCGGGGTCGCCTTGCGAGCGAAGAAACCGTGGCGACGGGCACGCACGAGATTGCTGGGCTGGAAAGTCCGCTTCATATCGTCCTCGAAATCAAAAACTGGTGCCCTTGGAGCACCAACAAAAAGGGCCGCCTGCGACAGGGGACCGCCATTGCCGCGGCCCGATAAGCCAAGCCGCATCGCGAGTCAAGATGGCGGCGAATTCAAATGGCCGTTGGTAACACGACATGGCGCCCTCGACAAGTTACGGAAAAAACTCTGTAATTTGTCCGATAAACAGGCAAAAGGGTCGCGCGTGGTCGCATTTACTAATACAGTTGCCTATCTCGGGCTGGAAGCGCGCGCCGTCGAGGTGCAGTGCCAGGTCGCGCCCGGCCTGCCCAAGGACGGTTCGCATTACGATTTGCCGATCGCGCTGGCGCTGCTCGCGGCGATGGGAGTGACCGATGTCGAGCAACTGGTTGACTAGATCGCTGTGGACGAACTCGCCCTCGACGGCAGGATCGTCGCTTCTCCCGGAGAGCTGCTCGCTGCGCTGCACGCCAGCGAGGCTGAAGCGGGGCTGATCCGCCCCGCCATGCAGGGTTCGGAAGCTAAATGGGACAGCGGAGTTGCGGTGCCGGCTGCAGCCAATCTCGTCAGCCTGCTCAATCACCTAAAGGGGACGCAGCGCCAGCTCGAGCCCGAGCGCGGCGAAGTCGAGCTGGCGGCTCCCGCGGCGGATCTCAGGCAGGTCAAGTGTCAGGAGACTGCCAAGCGCGCGCTCGAAATCGCCGCAGAGGGCGGGCACAATCTTTTCAACGTGCGAACGTAAAGACCTCTCAGAAATGTTATTGGGGCTAGGGGTCGGACTGCCATCAACCGCCTACACGATCTACAAGAGACAGGCCCGATCTTTTGAAATCAAGCCTCGCCATTACCTTGCTGTCTTCCTCACGGGATCGGGTAGCCTGTCCAGCGCTTGATGCTACGAATCTGGAAGCTGGAGCGCATCGATGCCACGCCAGGCAAGCGCGCCAGACATTCGCGGTGGATTGCGTCGAATTGCTCAAGGTCCGTTGCCGCGACCCGTAAGAGGTAATCGCTCGCTCCCGACATGAGATGGCAGTCGAGGATATCGTCGAAATCCTGCACTGCTGCCTCGAACCGCCCCATCACTGCTTCGCTCTGGCTGGTTAGGGTAATCTCGACGAACACGACAAGGCTTAGCCCAAGCCGCCGGGGATCGAGCCGAGCGCCATAGCCGGCGATTATCCCTGCCTGCTCGAGCGCCCTGATCCGGCGGTGGCAGGCCGAGGGCGACAACGCAGCCCGCTCGGCAAGCAGGGCAATCGATTGGGTTGAGTCTTGTTGCAGCGCCTCGAGAAGCTTCGCATCGATACGATCCATGAAAGAATTTCCCATTAAAGTGGGCCTTAATGGTGATTATCACCGATATATGCCGGTCGAAAGCCAAAATGAGGCAAAAATTCTCACTCCTTTGCGCCTATACTGATGCAAAGAGGAGACACCCAATGCGCGTAGGTACAGTCAAGGAAATCAAGAACCACGAATATCGCATAGGGCTTACGCCCGAGAGCGTGCGCGAACTGAGCCTCAACGGTCATGAAGTCTGGGTCGAAACGGGCGCCGGCATGGGAATCGGCGTAAGCGATGCCGATTACCAGTCGGCAGGCGGCGTCATCCGCCAGACCGCTGCAGAGATCTTCGCCGAGTGCGAGATGATCGTTAAGGTCAAGGAACCGCAGGCGATCGAACGCTCAATGCTGCGCAAGGGCCAAATTCTCTACACCTACCTGCATCTGGCACCTGATCCGGAACAGACCGCCGATCTGGTGAAGTCGGGCGTGACAGCAATCGCCTATGAAACCGTCACGGGGCCGGGCAACACTTTGCCGCTGCTGAAGCCGATGAGCCAGGTCGCGGGCCGGATGTCGATCCAGGCTGGCGCAACCGCGCTTGAAAAGGCGCATGGCGGACGCGGCGTACTGTTGGGCGGCGTTCCGGGTGTGATGCCGGGCAAGGTCGTGGTGATCGGCGGCGGCGTGGTCGGCTGGAACGCTGCGCAAATGGCAGTGGGGCTGGGTGCTGACGTCACCATCCTCGATCGCGATCCGGAACAGCTAGAGCGGCTGGGCATGTATTTCGAGAGCCGTGCCAAGACGCGCTTTTCGAACCATGCCAACATCGCAGACAGCATTGCCGACGCCGATCTGGTGATTGGTGCCGTGCTGGTGGCGGGGGCTGCCGCGCCCAAGCTCGTCACTCGTTCAATGCTCGGCCAGATGAAGCAGGGCGCGGTCCTGGTCGACGTAGCGATCGACCAAGGTGGCTGTTTCGAAACGAGCCATGCCACAACGCATGCTGAGCCGACCTACATCGTCGATGGCATTGTGCACTATTGCGTCGCCAACATGCCGGGCGCGGTTGCGCGCACCAGCACCTATGCGCTGAACAACGTGACCCTGCCCCATGCGCTTAAGATCGCTGAGTTGGGATGGCTCGGCGCGCTCCAGGCTAATCCGCATCTGGCGGAAGGGCTCAACGTGCACGAAGGCAAGATTACCTATGAGGCGGTCGCACGCGATCTCGGCTATGATTATGTACCGGTGCGCGAGGTTCTCGCGGGCTGATTGCGGTACCCGCCCGGCTCCGTGCCGGGCGGCTGCCCACCCAACGGGTCAGTCAATCGACGGCAGCAGATCGGACAGCTTGCCGAAGATTTCGTCGATATGTGATCTGTCCAAAATCAGAGGCGGCGACAGCGCAATGATGTCGCCCGTGACCCGGATCAGCAGCCCTTCATCGAAGGCGCGGTGGAATATCTCCATTGCGCGCTTGGTTGGTGCGCCGGGGCGCGGCTCGAGTTCGATCCCGCCAATCAGTCCGATATTACGGCAATCGATCACATGGCGCGCGTCCATCAGCGAATGGACTGCATCGGCCCAGTATTCTTCCAGCTCGATCGCACGCTCGAACAGACCCTCCTCGCGATAAACTTCGAGCGTGGCAATCGCTGCAGTCGCAGCCAGCGGGTGCGCGCTGTAAGTATAGCCGTGGAACAGCTCGATCCCGGCTTGCGCATTGTTGACAACGGTGTCGTGTACCTCGCGGCGGACGGCCACTGCGCCCATCGGCACCGCGGCGTTAGTCAGGCCCTTGGCCATGGTGATGATGTCGGGCGTCACGCAGAAGCGCTCGGCAGCAGTCGCGCAGCCCACCCTCCCGAATGCGGTGATCACTTCGTCGAAAATCAGCAGGATGTCGTGCCTATCGCAGATCTCACGAAGGCGTTGTAGGTAGCCTACTGGCGGGACAAGCACGCCGGTCGAGCCGGCAACCGGCTCGACGATCAATGCAGCAATAGTATCGGCGCCATGCAATGCGACGATGCGCTCTAGGTCGTCCGCCAACTCGGCGCCATGCACGGGCATGCCGCGCGAAAATGCGTTACGGGCAAGGTCATGCGTATGGCGCATATGATCGACCCCCGTCAGCAAAGTGCCAAACTGGCGCCGGTTGTTCACGATCCCGCCTACCGAAATGCCGCCGAAGCCGACCCCGTGGTAGCCGCGCTCGCGCCCGATCAGCCGCGTACGCCCGCCCTGGCCGCGCGCCTTCTGATAGGCAAGCGCAATCTTGAGCGCGCTATCGACCGATTCCGAACCCGAGTTGCAGAAAAAGACCCGGTCCAGCCCTTCAGGCATGAGAAGCGCCAGTTTCGAAGCTGCGTCGAACGCCAACGGATGAGCGAGCTGGAATGTCGGAGCGAAATCCAGCTTGCCCGCAGCCTCTCTGATCGCTTCGACAATTTTATGCCGTCCATGCCCGGCATTGACGCACCACAACCCCCCGGTCGCGTCGAGCACCTGGTGCCCAGCGGCAGAAGTGTAATGCATGTCCTTCGCAGCGACGAACATCCGCGGCTGCGCCTTGAATCCGCGATTGTCGGTAAAGGGTAACCAGAAGGCCGAAAGATCGTTGGGTTCCTGCATGGGGTCCTGTTCGGTCGCGCTTGGGCAGTGCACTCGATAAACCGCAACGAAGCCAAGCGGCCATTAGAATTCGCCCGATACACGACATCGGAAAAACCGATAGCAATAGCTCCGATTTATCTCGCTGTTCCGCGCGCCAGAATTTGCCCTATTACGCATTCAGGGGAAACATTGAGGGGTGTGGCAGCCAACTGGGCTGGCGTTCTGGTGTTTCCCGATACTAGGAGGAAACACGGTTATGCGGAGAATTCTTGCACTCGCGGCGATGCCGCTAATGATCATTTCGGCTCCAGCCATGGCGCAGGACGCCGATGAAGAGGAAAGCGTTGGACCGATCGAGATCGATGCCGAAATCGGTTTCAACACGGACTATCGCTTCCGTGGCATTTCTCTTTCGGGCAAGGACCCAGAAGTCACTGCAGAGATTTCGATTTCGCACGAATCGGGCCTCTATGCCGGCGTTTGGGCTTCGAACGTTGCCATCGAAGACGGCGCGGATGATCTCGAGCTTGATTTATACGCCGGCTATGCTGCTGATGTCGGCGGCGCGAGCCTCGACGTGGGCGCGGTCTATTACCTCTATCCGGGGAATGGTGACTACAACTACGTCGAACTTCTCGCGTCAGTAGGCTTTGAAGCCGGTCCGGCGACGATCACCTTCGGCGCGGCCTATGCGCCGAGCCAGGGCAACATCGGCGGCCAGGACAATACCTATGTCTATGTTTCGGGCGACCTGCCAGTGGGTGACGGCCCGCTGTCGGTTCACGGAACTTTCGGTATCGAAGATGGCGCCTTTGGTGATAGCAAGAAGGACTGGCTGTTTGGTGTGACCTATGATCTGGGTGGCGGCTTGAGCGCGACGGTCGACTATGTCGATACATCGCGTGCATTCACACCGCTTGGCGATGCAACTGTCGTAGGACGATTGGCATTTGCCTTCTAAATTCGGGCGGCCTGGCGACGACCTTCTCAGTCGCCGCCAGGCCGATCCAGACAGGAGCTTTATGAGTACCGATATCGCCAGCTGGATAAGCGAGCGAGGGATCAACGAGATCGAGTGCATTGTCCCGGACATGAACGGGATCCAGCGAGGCAAGGTTCTGCCCGCGAACAAATTTCTCAAGTCACTGCATGATCGCACTCTTCGCATTCCGATCAGCGTCTTCTCGGTCACGGTAACAGGCGAATATCCCGAAGATATCGATGACGTGGTGCCGCCCTTCGATCCGGACATCATGCTGGTGCCCGATCCTTCGACCTTGCGCGAAGCACCCGGGTTCCAGACTCCGACCGCCTACGTGATCGCTGACGCGCATGCACGCAACGGCGAGCCGGTGGAGATCGCGCCGCGGATGATCCTGAAGCGTGTCCTCGAACTCTACGCCAAGCACGGTTGGCAACCAGTCATCGCTCCCGAAGTCGAATTCTATCTGGTCTCCAAGAATCCCGATTCCGACTTCCCGCTGCAGCCGCCTTCGGGCCGTTCGGGACGCCAGGAAACGGCAAGCCAGCCCTTTGGACTGGAAGCTTTGAGTGAGTTCGAAGACATCATCGAGCACATTTACGATTTCTGCGAGAAAGCAGAGCTCAACATCGACACGATGATCCATGAGTCAGGCGCCGCTCAGCTCGAAGTCAATTTCGTGCACGGGGATCCACTGGCGCTGGCAGACCAGGTGCTGCTGTTCAAACGAATTGTGCGGCAGGTGGCACTCGAACATGGCGTCTACGGAACTTTCCTGGCGAAGCCGATGTCCGACCAGCCGGGCAGCGCGATGCACATCCACCAGTCGATCCTCGATGTAGAGACCGGCAAGAACGTGTTCGCAACGCAGAATGGGCGGGACAGCGCGCTGTTCCGCAGTCACATTGCCGGGCTTGCGCGGCTCCTTCCACAAATCACTCCCATGTTCGCGCCAAATGTGAATTCGTTCCGCCGGATGCGACCGGACAGTGCCGCACCGGTCAATGTGCAATGGGGCACGGACAATCGCTCTTGCGGGCTGAGGGTCCCGATCTCGGACGGCCACAACCGCCGGGTCGAGAACAGGCTGCCCGGGGCAGACGCCAATCCATATCTCGCTATCGCCGCGTCGCTGATCTGCGGCTATATCGGCATGGTCGAACGGATGCAGCCGCCAAAGAGCATGAGCGGCAACGCCTATAACCGGGCCCGGACGCTTCCGCGGACATTAGAGTCAGCCCTTGACCGGTTCAGCAAATGCCGCGCCGTCCGCAAATACCTTGGCGAGGACTTTTTCACGGTATTCCATGCAATCAAGGATGCCGAGCTGTTCGCTTATCAGTCGGTGATCAGTTCATGGGAGCGCGAGCACCTTTTGCTCCGCGTATGATCCATGACGAGCCATGCTCCAAGCTATTATGCGGCAACCGCCGCGGCGTTCGGGCCGCACCCCTCGTTAACGGGTGACATCCAAGCCGATGTTGTAGTGATCGGCGGAGGTTTCACGGGCCTTTCGGCAGCCCTGAGCGCGGCGGAGGCGGGGCTATCGGTCGTTTTAGTCGAAGCGCGCAGAATCGGCTGGGGCGCTTCGGGTCGCAACGGCGGGCAAATGATCCCCGGTATGCGATGGTCGGCATGCGATCTGGTTGAGCGTTTCGGCGAGGATCGAGCGCGCCCCATTGTGGCGCTCGGCCTTGCTGCGACTGCCAGCGTCCGCAATCGAATTGCGCGCCATGCGATCGCTTGCGACCTGCGCGATGGACATTTCCAAGCGGCCTGGAAGCCTGCGCACCTTGAAGCGATGCGGCGCGAGCGCGACATGCTCTGGCAGCTGGTTGATTATGATGACATAAGCATAGTAGAACCCGGCGATGTCGGCAATTATGTCGCCACCGAAGCCTATCACGGTGGCGCGTTCGATGCTCACGGAGGGCACCTCCACCCGCTCAATTATGCGATCGGGCTGGCCCATGCGGCCGAGAAGCTGGGAGTCCGCATTTTTGAGGATACCCCTGCACTTTCCATCGACCATGGAACACCCGTTTCGGTAAAGGCACCGGGAGGTGTCATCACCGCAAGGTATGGCATCCTTGCCTGCGACAGCGAGGTCGGCCAGCTCGAACAGGCTTTCCGGAACATTATGATGCCGGTGATCAATTATAACGTCACCACCAGACAGCTGAGCGCAGCAGAGGCGGCAGCGCTTATCCCTTCCAACGCCTCGATCGCCGAAAGCCGCTTCGTACTCAATTACTACCGCCTCACAGCCGACAACCGGCTGATTTTCGGCGGCGGAGAGAAATACTCACCCAAACCGCCGCACGACATCAAGGCTTTCGTGCGCCCCTATGTCGAAACGATCTTCCCGCAGATCGAAGGCATCCAATTTGAGCATGCGTGGGGCGGTACCATCGGCGTGACAATGAACCGCCTTCCGCAGTTCGGGCGGATCGGGAACAGTTTCTTTGCGCATGGCTTTTCCGGCCACGGAGTGTTGTTGACGACGTTGGCAGGCGAATTGATCGCAGAGGCAATGCGCGGCACCGCAGAACGCTTTGACCTGCTGGCCGATCTTCCAAGCCGGTCGTTTCCCGGAGGACCATTGCTGCGCCATCCGCTCTATGTCTTGGGCATGCTTTGGTTTGCTCTGAGGGACCGACTATGATCACGACCGGCGCAATCCAGACCATGCTTGATGACGAGCGGGCGCGTTTCTGCGAAGCGAATCCCGGCTCGCAGGCGCTGGCAAGACGCACTGCAGCGCATTGGCATCGCGGCGTTCCATTCCATTGGATGCTCGACTGGGGAACACCGTTCCCGCTGTTCGCCGATAGGGCTCAGGGAGCCGAATTGTGGGATGTCGATGGCCATCGCTACGACGATTTCTGCCTTGGCGATACCGGCTCGATGTTCGGTCATTCCCCCGCCCCGGTCGCCAAGGCGATCGCCCGACAGGCATCGCGCGGCCTCACTTACATGCTCGCCACGGAAGATGCGCCGGTTGTGGCGGATGAGCTGGCGCGCCGCTTTGACCTGCCGTTCTGGCAAGTCACCTCGACTGCAAGCGAGGCCAACCGCGCGGTAATACGCTGGTGCAGGGGCATCACCGGCCGCGAGAAGATCCTCGTGTTCAATGGCTGCTATCATGGCGCGGTGGACGATGTATTCGTCGACCTTAAGGATGGCGTTCCCGAACTGCGGCGTTCGCTCGTAGGCCAGGTCTACGATATGCGCTGTCATACGCGTGTGATCGAATTCAACGATCTTGATGCACTCGAGGCTGCGCTTGCCCCCGGCGATGTCGCCGCAGTCTTGATGGAACCGGCGCTTACCAACGTTGGAATGGTCCTGCCCGATCCCGGATATCTTGAGGCAGTACGCGAAATGGCGACGCACCATGGCACATTGCTCGTGTTCGATGAAACGCACACCATCTCGAGCGGATATGGCGGGCATACTGCCAGCTTCGGGCCCCAGCCGGACCTGTTCGTATTGGGCAAACCAGTCGCAGGTGGGGTGCCTTGCGCCGTCTATGGTTTTACCTCCGAAGTTGCCGAACGAATGGAGCGGTTGCGCGATCAAGGCGAGAAAGGCCATTCGGGCATCGGCACCACGCTGTCCGCCAACGCTTTGGCTTTAGCCACCATGCGCGCCTGCCTCACCGAAGTGATGACGCGTGAGGCCTATGATCACATGCTGCCGCTGGCCGCACTCCTGGCAGAGGAGTTGCGCGAAGTGATCCGAGGCCACGCATTGCCTTGGCCAGTCTTGCATGTCGGCGCTCGGGTAGAGTTCCTCTGCGCCGAGGCCGCGCCGCACAACGGCAGCGAAGCGCGCGCCGCGATGAACGGCCCGCTTGAACATGCGATCCACTTGTTCCTTACCAATCGGGGCGTGTTGATCGCCCCGTTCCACAACATGATGCTTGTCTGCCCCGCCACAACCGACGCACAAGTGGGCCGACTTGCCAGTGCACTCGACCAATGCCTCAGGACCCTGACACGATGACTAATCCCAACAAGACACCGCACAGCTCAAGCAAGATCGCGAGCCTTGACGAGGCTCGCGCCTTTTTCGCGGCGAACCCGGATGTCGATGCCGTCGATATCATCTTCACAAACATGTCGGGCGTGCCGCGCGGAAAGCGCCTGCGCCAGAATGAGGTACTTGCAGTGTTTGAAAGCGGCCGATTCCTGCCCGGGTCGGTGCTGGTAATCGACATAACCGGTCGCGATACTGAAGAGACCGGCCTGGTGTGGGAAGATGGCGATGCTGACCGCTATTGCCTGCCGGTACCCGGCACCCTCGTTCGCGCACCGTGGCTGGGAAAGAATGCGGGTCAATTCACGACCAGCTTCTACGAGCTTGATCACACCCCGAGCGACTTGGATCCGCGCCATGTGCTCGGCCGCGTTGTCGACCGGCTCGAAGCCATCGGCTTAACCCCGGTCGTGGCGGTTGAACTGGAATTCTTCCTGCTTGAGAGCGGCAACGGCAAGCCGGTTATTGCGCGTGGGCTCAACAGCGGCGAACGCCCAGCCGGCAACGAGGTCTATTCCTTGCGCGAGCTGGAGGACTTCAAGCCCTTCTTCGACGATCTTTACGCGGCCTGCGATGCGCAGGGCATTCCGCTTGAATCGGGGATCAGCGAATATGCTCCGGGCCAATTCGAGCTGACTCTGCGGCACAAACCCGATGCCTTGCGCGCCACTGATGATGCGGTGATGTACAAGCGGCTGGTGAAAGGCGTCGCGGCGAAGCACGGCATGATCGCCAGCTTCATGGCAAAGCCATTCGCCGAACAGGCGGGCAGTGGCATGCACCTGCATGTTTCGATGGCCGACAGTTCGGGTGCAAATGCCTTCGCAAGCGAGGATCCGGAAGGGTCTCCCCTTTTGCGCCATGCCATCGGCGGGATGAAAGAGTGCCTCGGGGAATCGATGGCGATCTTTGCACCCAACGCCAATTCCTTCCGGCGGTTCAAGGCCAATTCCTATGCACCGATTGCGCCGACCTGGGGCGTCAACAATCGCACCGTAAGCCTGCGGGTACCGGCGGGTTCCCCTGCTTCACGGCATGTCGAACACCGGATTTGTGGTGCCGACGCAAATCCATATCTCGCCGTGGCGGCAGTGCTTGCCGGCATGCATCACGGCATGACAGGCAAGGTCGATCCCGGTCCTGCCATCGTTGGCAACGGCTACGAGCAGGCGCCCGAGGACTACCGGCTACCCAACCATTGGGCAGCAGCGGTCGAGGCGTTCAAGACCTCCCAGCGAATGCGCGACTATTTAGGCGACCGGTTCGTGACCCACTATTGCACGGTCAAAGAGGTGGAGATGGCGCGCTTCTTTGGCGAAGTGACCGAGCTCGATTACGCTTGGTACATGCACAACGCGTAGCGGTAATGACGATCATCTGCGTTGTTCGTGTACGGTTTCCATGAACAGCGCTGCCGCTTCGCTGTGCCGGGTCAGCCGCCGCCAGGCGATTCCGATGTCTACCGTAGGCATCGCCTCACGCGGGCGCTTGGCGATAATGCGATCCCCGTCCAGGCTCCATGGCCGGTAGACCAGTTGGGGCAGGATGGTGATCCCGGCCCCGGTCCCGACGAGGTTGCGGACGCCCTCCATCGAACTGGTGCGATAGGAAACATGCGGGGGGTGGTCGAACTTGGTCCAGATGCTTTCGATAAGGCCGTCCATCTCATCGAGTGACAGGGCCACAATCGGCTCGTTCTCGAGATCCGAAAGGCTCAGCATGTCGAATTCGGATAGCGGGTGCCAAGGTGCCATCCAGGCTCTGCAGTCCGAGCGCAGCAGCACTTCGCAATCGATCGCAGCCTTTTGCACGAGATTTGAGACAATCAGCACGCCCAGATCCAGCTCGCCATTGACGAGAAGGTGTTCGATATAGTCGCGCTTGTCTTCGACCAACGTGACAGAAATCTGCGGAAACATGCGTCGGAATCGTGAGAGAATGTCGGACAGGAAATAGCCGGTCACGACTGGCGTCACTCCGACCCTAATGCTACCACTGGCGGGAACCTGGTCATGGCCAACTCCGTCAGCCAGATCTGCAACGGCATTGATAATCGATCGGGCGTGGCGCAGGAATTTGTGGCCCTCACGCGTCAAGGTCACCCCCTTGGGGTGGCGATAAAAAAGCTTGACCCCGGTTTCGATTTCCAGCGTGCGAATCGCATCGGTTACCGCCGACTGCGAGATCCCTACTGCAGTGGAACCGGCCGAGACAGATCGCGCTTCAGCGACCGCGATAAAGTAGCGAATTTGGCGGAAAGTTATATTCATCGATTTTTCCGATACCTCTCGGTATGAATTATAGGCTGGATTGCGCCTCCGGAGAAGTGCTTGTTATGGAGATGATAGTGGAGATTCGAGGGCTGCGGCTCATCGGCACTTCGGGTTCAGCATCTTTTGGGGGATAGTCATGAGCAAACTAGATATTTCCGGACGCCATATCGGTCGTCGCTCACTGCTTCAGGGTATGGGCGTGGCGGCTATCGGGATCACGGTTACTGGACTGGGTGCGTGCACCAAACCAGACGCGGAAAAGGTTTCAACCGGCGAGGTCGGCGAACTCAATTTCTACAACTGGGACACCTACATCGGCGAAACGACTCTCGACGACTTCAAGGACGCGAGCGGTATCTCGGTGAAGATGGACCTTTTCGACAGCAATGACGTGCTGTTCGCGAAGTTCCGCGCAGGCAACCCCGGCTATGACCTGATCGTGCCATCAAACGATTTCGTCGAGCGCATGATCCAAGCGGACATGCTTATGGAACTGGATCATTCGCTGATCCCCAACATGAAGAATATCGATCCGGCCTTCGTCGATGCCGATTACGATCCGGGCCGCAAGCACGCCATGCCGTACACCTGGCTGACGCTCGGCATCGGCTATCGCAAATCTAAGGTGAAGTCGGTGCCGGACAGCTGGAAGGTATTGTTCGATTCCGACGAGTATTCGGGCCGCATCGCCGTGCTCTCTGAAGCCGGCGACATGTTCCGCCTCTATGGCAAGTATCTCGGCAAGTCGGTCAATGAACTCACGCCGGAAGACATCAAGATCATCGAAGCGATGATGATCAAGCAAAAGCCGCACATCAAGAAGTTCCACGAGGACGATGGGCAGGATCTGCTGCTGAAGGGCGATGTCGACCTGGTACTCGAGTATAATGGCGACATCGCGCAAGCGATGGTTGAGGATGGTGATATCGATTTCATCATCCCCAAGGAAGGAAGCCAACTCAACTCCGATACACTTTGCATTCCCAAGGGTGCGCCGCACCCTAAGAATGCCCATGCTTTCATCAACTATCTGCTGGATGCAGAGGTCGGAAAGAAGATCACCGAAACGATCCTCTATCCTACGCCCAATGCTGCGGCGAAGGCTCTCATGCCGGAGGATTACAAGACCAACCCGGTGATCTTCCCGCCCGAAGATGTGCTGGCCAAGTGTGAGTATGCGAAGTTCAATCCCGAATTGCAGCCGATCTATGAAGAGGCCTTTACGCGGGTTCGAGCGTCCTAATCCGGCGCCGCGCGCACTATAAGAGTTAAGATCACGGTTGGCCCGGTCGCCCGCTGCGCGGGAGGCTGGGCCATGGGGGAAGCATAAGTGGCTGAACAGGATTGGAAGGCCGACAAGAAGGCATTCTGGGCGGTATCGTCGGTTCCGCTGCTTTGGACCTTGCTGCTCTTCCTCGTGCCGATGAGCTTTGTCTGGCTCTACAGCTTCGGCAGCAACGTGGGGCTGACCGAAATCGAGATTTCGGGAACGCTGGACAATTACAAGCGCGCCATCGAATGGCTTTATCTCTCGATCTTTCTCAAGAGCTTCGCAGTGGCAGCGCTGGTGACGGTAATTTGCCTGATCGTTGGTTTCCCGATCGCTATGGCGTTGACATTCGCGAGCGAGAAGTGGCGCCCGTGGTTGCTGCTGGCGATCATGCTGCCGTTCTGGACCAACCTGCTAATCCGAACCTATGCGCTGATGATCATGCTCGGCTCGCAAGGTTATGCCAACAAGACGCTAGGCTGGCTGTGGGAAAGCGCGAGCTGGATCAAGGCGCTGGTCGGAATGCAACCGTTCCCCGCGTGGGAGCCGGTGCAATTGCTGTACAACAATTTCGCAGTCGTGCTCGGGCTGGTCTACGTCCACCTACCCTTCATGGTCTTGCCACTTTATGCCGCATTAGACCGGCTCGATAAAAGCCTGATCGAAGCCAGCCTTGATCTTGGCGCCGGACATTTGCGCACATTTCTGAAAGTGGTCATGCCGCTGGCGATGCCCGGAGTGATCGCCGGCGTCATGATAACCCTGATCCCCGCGCTCGGGGCATACCTCACGCCTGACCTGATGGGCGGAACCGACAGCCAGATGATCGCCAATGTGATTGAGCGGCAGTTCAAGCGCGCGAATGACTGGCCCTTCGGCGCGGCGCTGTCGTTCCTGCTGATCTACGCCATGTTCATCCTCATCGCCCTGCAGGGACTGCGGCGCAACAAAAGCGGGGAGGCGCGCTGATGGCCTGGCTCCGTCAAACTCCCAGAGCGCCGCTCGAATACACTCGCACCCTTTGGATGCGCAGCTGGATCGCTGCGGTGCTTGTGTTCCTGTACGCGCCGCTATTGGTGCTGATGATCTTCAGCTTCAACGATTCACGCCGCAATGTCGTGTGGCGCGGATTCACCACGAAATATTATGAGAAGGCGCTCAATAACGACACCCTGGTCGAAGCCTTGATCAATTCGTTGACAATTGCGGCGCTGGCCACCGCGGCCAGCCTTGTGATCGGCGCTATGGCGGCGATCATGCTGTGGCGTTTCCGTTTCCGCCTTAAGGGTGTCGTCGATGGCACTATCTCGCTGCCGATCATCGTTCCGGAGATCTGCCTTGGTGTTGCCATGCTGATCTTTTTTGCCTGGGTCGAATGGCCAAACAACTTGATCTGGCCGCTCAACCTTGGCGCGATCACCATTGCCCATATCACATTCTGCTTTCCGTTTGTCACGATGGTGGTGCGCTCGCGCCTCGCCAGCTTCAACAAGGAAGAAGAAGAAGCAGCCAAGGATCTCGGAGCGAGCGATTGGCAAGCGTTCAAGGACGTGCTGCTGCCGCATATGCGCCCCGCGCTGGTCGCCGGCGCGCTGCTGGCCTTCACGCTTAGCCTTGATGACTTCGTGATCACCTTTTTCACTAGCGGGCCAGACACGATCACATTCCCGGTCAAGGTCTATTCAATGGTCCGCTTCTCGGTCACGCCGGAAGTCAATGCCGCATCGACCCTGCTCATCATTATCACCGTGGTGCTTACTGCAATCGCATTGCGGGTGCAGGGCACCAAGAACCTTTCCGTGAGCCACTAGAGATGACCGACAATTCACCCATCATCCAGATCAGGAAAGTGTCGAAACGCTTCGGCAAGGTAACGGCTGTCGATGATGTCAGCCTCGATATCATGCCCGGAGAGTTCTTCGTGCTGTTAGGGCCATCTGGTTGCGGCAAAACGACGCTGCTTCGCATGATTGCTGGCTTCGAAGTGCCCACCGAGGGTCAAATTCTGATCGACGGACAGGATATGAGCCGCGTGCCGCCCAACAAGCGCCCGGTTAACATGGTGTTCCAGAGTTATGCCGTGTTCCCGCACATGTCAGTGGCGGAAAATGTGGGATATGGCCTCAAAATTGCAGGCGTAGGCCGCGCCGAGCGCGATGAACGCGTGCGAGAAGCACTCGAACTGGTGAAGCTCGGCGGGTTCGAAGAACGAAAGCCGGACCAGATGTCCGGCGGCCAACGCCAGCGCGTCGCTCTCGCGCGCAGCCTTGTGATGCGCCCCAAGGTACTGCTGCTAGACGAACCCCTCTCGGCGCTTGACGCAAAGCTCCGCGCGCAGATGCAGTTCGAGCTTGCCGACCTGCAGGAACAGGTCGGAATTACCTTCGTCACCGTTACGCACGACCAGGACGAAGCGCTCTCGATGGCCTGCCGCATTGCAGTGATGAACAAGGGGGACGTTGCGCAATTGACGACGCCGTCTGACCTTTACGAGTACCCGGCGAACCGTTTCGTTGCAGACTTCGTTGGCTCAGTGAATATTTTCGAAGGCAAGCTGACAGTGGACGAGCCAGACAAGGCTGCGGTCGATTGCCCGGGGGTTGGCCGGATCTACCTCAATCATGGCGTCACCGGCCCCCATGGCGGAAATGTCTGGGTCGCGCTGCGGCCCGAGAAGATTTACCTGCACGTTCCCGGCCATGGAAACGCAGTGCGTGCCGCCGGACAGGATGCACCCGAAGGTCATAACTTCGCGCGCGGGGTCATCACCGGGATGAGTTACCTGGGTGATATAACGCTGTTCGATATCAAGCTCGACGATGGCGCCACGATCCGGGTGTCAAGGCCAAACCTTTCGCGTCACGATCAAGAAGTTTTCGAGTGGAACGACAGGGTGTCAATGCACTGGCGCGCGGATAGCCCGGTGGTTTTGCTTTCATAGCCGCAGGCTCAATGGAGCCCTGGTTTTCGTTACAGAATTTGGGGCGTGCAGCCCCATCGGAGGAAACATCAATGCTAGAGCCTTGCGGGCAATTCATCGGCGGACGCAGCCTCAGCGGAAAGGAAGCGGCGGAAGTCGTCTACAATCCGGCTACAGGGGCGGAGATCGTCAGCCTTGCCAGCGCCAGCCGCGAACAGGTTGACGCCGCCGTGGCAGCAGCCAAGCAGGCATATCCCCTCTGGTCGCGCATGTCGCCCAAGGAACGTTCGCTCAGGATGCTGCAGATTGCAGACCGGATCGAACAGCTGGCAAACGAGTTTGCCGAAATCGAAATGCGTAATTGCGGCAAGCCGATCGGCACAGCGCGAGCGGTCGATGTTGGCAACACGATCGACGTGTTTCGCTTCTTTGCCGGCGCGGCGCGCACGGTGCATGGCTTGCCGGCGGGGGAATATCGCCCTGGCTTCACTTCGATGTTGCGGCGCGACCCGCTGGGCGTATGCGTCGGCATTGCGCCATGGAACTATCCGCTCATGATGGCGAGTTGGAAGATTGCGCCGGTGATTGCCGCCGGCAACACCGTGGTGCTCAAGCCTTCCGAGCATACGCCGCTTTCGGCGCTCAAGTTGGCTGAAGTGTGTGCCGAGTTCCTGCCCGAAGGCGTGGTAAACGTCGTCACCGGCAATGGCCCGAACGTTGGCGCGCGGCTGGTTTCGCATCTCGATGTCTGCATGGTTTCGCTGACCGGCGATGTCGCAACGGGACGCAAGATAATGGAAGCCGTCGCGCCAACCATCAAGCGCACCCATTTCGAGCTTGGCGGCAAAGCGCCGGTGATAGTCCTTGAGGACGCCGATCTCGCCGCTGCAGTCGAAGCGATAGCAGAAGGCGGTTACTATAATGCTGGCCAGGATTGCACAGCGGCATGCCGGGTCTATGCCCATGCGAAGATCCACGACCGGCTGGTTGCCGAGCTTCAGGCTGCGATCGGCAAGATCGAAGTCGGCGATCCGGCCGTAGCGGGGACCGTTCTTGGGCCGCTTATCACCGCCCGTCAGCGCGACCGGGTCGACGGGTTCGTTGCCCGCGCTGTTGCCGATACGCCGGCGGAAATCGTTACCGGTGGCAACCGACCGGACCGGCCTGGCTACTATTACAGCCCGACCTTGATTGCCGGCGCCCGACACGAGGACGAGATCGTGCAAAAGGAAGTGTTTGGCCCGGTCGTTTCGGTGACCCGCTTTGAAGACGATGCGCAGGTGCTAGACTGGGCGAATGACTGCGAATACGGCCTCGCCAGTTCTGTTTGGACCCAGAATGTCGGCAAGGCGGCCGAGTTTGCCTCGCGGCTCGAATATGGCGTGACCTGGATCAACACCCATTCGGTGAATACCACAGAGATGCCGCATGGCGGGGTGAAGATGTCGGGTTACGGTTCGGACTTGTCGGTCTATTGTCTTGAGCACTACACCGTGACTCGTCACGTGATGATCAAGCACTGAGCCAACCATGCGTCCTATCATTGGCATCACAGCCTGTAATCGCACCGTCGGAAGCGAGATCGCTCAGGCGGTGATGAACCGGTATGCCATGTCGGCTATGCGCTATGGCGATGTCGGTGCGTTGCTGATCCCCGCATTGCCGGATCTGATGGACGCAGCCGAAGTGGTCGAGCGGCTCGACGCTGTGATGCTGACCGGTTCGCCCTCCAACATCGAAGCTTCCCGATATGGCGACGACGAAGGGTTCGGCCCCTACGACAACGCACGCGACGAGATGTCGCTCGGTGTGGTCCGACGCATGATCGATGTAGGCAAGCCGGTGTTCGGGATCTGCCGCGGCTTCCAGGAGATCAACGTTGCGCTGGGCGGCACATTGCGGCGAGACGTGTCCGCCAACGACGAGTTGCTGCGCCATCATTCCCCCGAGGAAAGCGACCTTGCGGTGATGTTTGATCATTTCCACGATGTCGAACTGACGTCTGGGGGGATGCTCGCTAAAGCGACCGGCAAAAAAAGGATGACGGTCAACTCGGTGCATTTCCAAGGGGCGTCCCGACTGGCGGAAAGCCTGGCGGTGGAGGCAGTCGCACCCGATGGCATCGTCGAAGCCTTCAGCGCGCGGCCGAATGGCGTGCCGCTTCTCGCGGTGCAGTGGCACCCCGAATGGCAGACGGAAAAGAATGGCGACAGCCAGGCGTTCTTCCGGCTGCTCGGCCAAGCTGCAAGGGGCGAGCTATGACGCTTCCGATACACCGGTATGATATCTACCTCGCGCGGCTCTGCTACACTCCGTAACGGCCGGCGCAGCAGCGCTTTACCATTTTCGCAATCGTTTCCGGCCGCGGCGTGCGGCACAATGATACATTCAGGGAATCCTCCAATGCCACGCAATTACGACATCGCCGAGCTCCGTCGGCTGGACATCGCCCACCACCTGCCCGCCCAGGCCGACTGGCAGGAAATCGAGAACCTCGGCGGTAGCCGCATCATCACTCATGCTGAGGGGTGCCATATCCATGACGGCGATGGCAACCGCATTCTCGACGGGATGGCGGGCCTATGGTGCGTCAACGTCGGCTATGGCCGCGAAGAGCTGGTCGAAGTGGCGGCAGAGCAGATGCGCGAGCTGCCGTTCTACAACACCTTTTTCAAGACTGCGACGCCGCCGACGGTGCTGCTCGCCGACAAGATCGCTAACCTCACTGGCAACCGCTTGCCGCATGTCTTCTTCAATTCATCGGGCAGCGAAGCCAATGATACGGTGTTCCGCCTGGTGCGCCGCTATTGGGAGCTGAAGGGCGAGCCGAAGCGGCAGGTCTTCATCAGCCGCTGGAACGCCTATCACGGTTCGACCGTCGCAGGTGTTTCGCTGGGCGGGATGAAGGCGATGCACGCTACGCCCGGCCTTCCGATCCCGGGCATCGAACATGTCCGCCAGCCCTACTGGTTCAACGAAGGCCGCGACATGAACGAAGAGGACTTCGGCACTGCCTGTGCGCAGGCGATCGAGGAACGCATCCTTGCTGTCGGGCCGGAGAATGTCGCCGCCTTTATCGGTGAACCGGTGCAGGGTGCAGGCGGGGTCATCATTCCTCCGGCCAATTACTGGCCCCAGGTCGAAGCGATCTGCCGCAAATACGGTATCCTGCTGATCTGTGACGAGGTCATCACCGGCTTCGGCCGCACCGGCAAGATGTGGGGGCATGAAACCATGGGCGTTTCGCCCGACATCATGCCGATCGCCAAGGGGCTATCGTCCGGCTACCTGCCGATTTCGGCCACCTGTGTATCGGCCGAAGTGGTCGAGGTGATGAAGACCGGCGGCGATTTCGTCCACGGCTTCACCTATTCGGGTCATCCGGTCTCGGCGGCTGTGGCGCTCCGCAATATCGAGATCATCCAGCGCGAGAAGCTGGTTGAGCGGACCGGCAACGAGACCGGGCCCTATCTCGCCAAGGCGCTGGCAACGCTCGACGATCATCCGCTCGTCGGACAGACCCGCTCGATCGGTCTGCTCGGCGCAGTAGAGATCGTCGCGGACAAAGCCACCGGCGCGCGGTTCGGCGGCAAGGAAGGGACGGCAGGCCCAATGGTACGCGATCTGTGTATCGCCAACGGCCTGATGGTGCGCGGTATCCGTGACAGCATCGTGATGTGTCCGCCGCTCATCATCATCACCGCGCAGATTGACGATATGGTCGCCATCATCCGGCGCTCGCTGGATGAAGCGCTACCCAAACTGAAAGCCATCGGCTGAGGATTGCCATGACCACTTCCCCGCTCCTTCGCGAAGCTTGCTATATCGGCGGGCAATGGCTTGCTGCCGATAGCGGCGCGACCATCGCAGTGACCAACCCTGCCACGGGCGAGCAGATCGGCACCGCGCCCAATTGCGGGGCCGACGAGACCCGACGGGCGATCGAGGTGGCGCAGGCTACCTTCCCAGCATGGCGGGCCAAGATTGCAAAGGAGCGGGCAGCAATCCTGCGTCGCTGGTTCGATCTGGTAATGGCGAACCAGGAAGAGCTGGCCCGGCTGCTCACGCTGGAACAGGGCAAGAGCCTGACGGAAGCACGCGGCGAGATCGCCTATGGCGCCAGCTTCATCGAATGGTTCGCGGAAGAGGCAAAACGGCTCTACGGCGATGTCATTCCCGGCCAGATGGCTGATAAGCGGATTGTAGTGCTCAAGCAGCCGATCGGCGTTGCAGCCGCGATCACGCCGTGGAACTTTCCCAATGCCATGATCACGCGCAAGGCTGGCCCGGCCCTGGCCGCCGGTTGCCCTATCGTGATCAAGCCCGCCGCGCAGACGCCCTATTCGGCCTTTGCTCTGGCGGTGTTGGCGGAGGAAGCGGGCATTCCTGCCGGCGTGTTCAATGTGATCACGGGCAGCGCCTCTGCCATCGGCGGCGAGATGACTTCAAACCCTCTGGTCCGCAAGCTGTCCTTCACCGGCTCAACCGAAATCGGCAAATTGCTGATGCGCCAGTCGGCCGACACCATCAAGAAGCTGAGCCTGGAGCTGGGCGGCAATGCGCCCTTTATCGTGTTTGACGATGCCGATGTCGATGCGGCGGTCGCTGGGGCCATGGCCTCGAAGTATCGCAATTCGGGCCAGACCTGCGTTTGCACCAACCGCATCTATGCTCAGGCCGGAATCTATGACGAGTTCGTAAAGAAGCTGGCCGCAGCGGCAAAGGTACTCAAGGTTGGCGATGGCCTCGAAGCCGGAACCGAACAGGGGCCGCTGATTGACGAAAACGCGGTTGCCAAGGTCGAAGAACACGTCGCCGATGCGCTGGCCAAGGGCGGACGATTGGTCGCGGGCGGCAAGCGCCATACGCTGGGCGGAACCTTCTTCGAGCCGACCGTCATCGCCGATGCGACGCAGGACATGCTGGTCGCTGGAGAAGAAACCTTCGGTCCGCTAGCCCCGGTGATCCGCTTCGAGACCGAAAAAGATGCGATTGCCATGGCCAACGATACCGAGTTCGGCCTTGCAGCCTATTTCTATTCGACCAACCTGAGCCGCGTATGGCGGGTTGCAGAAGCGATCGAGAGCGGCATGGTCTGCGTCAATTCGGGGATATTGTCGACTGAAGTCGCGCCCTTTGGTGGCGTCAAGCAAAGCGGGTTGGGTCGCGAAGGTTCGAGTTATGGGATCGACGAATATGTCGAACTCAAATATCTCAGTCTGACGATCTAGGGCACTTATCATGTCCGACAAGAGCCCTCTCAATCAGCCGATCGATCTCGCCTTTACCCGGCCCGGTGGGGCTGATGGAACAATAGCCGAGCCAACTTTTTCGGGTGCGCTCAGCTTCATGCGCCGCCGCTACAGCAAGGACCTGGCGGGCGCGGACGTGGCAGTAGTAGGCATCCCCTTCGATCTTGCAACCACCGGGCGTCCTGGGTCGCGCTATGGCCCCCGCGCGATCCGCCTAGGTTCCTCTATGATAGCCTGGGATGCAGTCTGGGGATGGGACTTCGATCCGTTCGACCGGCTCGACGTGATCGATCATGGGGATCTCGCGATCGATTACGGTTCGCCGATCGAGGTCGTGGGCACGATCGAACGCCAATTCGCGGCGATCCATCGCCAAGGGGTGGCGACGCTCATGCTGGGTGGAGACCATTTCTGCACCTACCCCGTTCTCAGGTCACTCACGAAGGAACTGGGCAAGCCGCTATCACTGATCCACTTCGATGCTCACAGTGATACCTGGCCAGCGAAGGAAGGCCATGTCGACCATGGCACGATGTTCTGGCGCGCAGCGAAAGATGGGCTGGTCGATCCTGCGCGTTCGATCCAACTGGGGATCCGCACCAACAATAAGGATACGCTGGGCTTCACGGTGCTTTCCGCAGAAGACATCGACCGTCTGAGTGCAGAGGAAATCGCCACGTGCGTGGCGTCCGTGGTAGGCGACAACCCTGCCTATCTCACCTTCGATGTCGATTTCCTCGATCCGGCCTTCGCACCGGGAACAGGGACCCCCGTCGCGGGCGGAATCGGCACGATAAAAGCTTTCGGCATTCTTCGAAGGCTCGCCGGGTTGGACATCCGCTCAGCCGATGTGGTCGAGGTTGCGCCAGCATACGACGCCGGTGACGTCACCGCTCTGTCTGCCGCTACGGTCGGCCTTCATTGCCTCGCGCTAATGGCCGCTCGGCCGAATTCGTCTGCTTAGTTGTCAACGGCCGCGGAGATTCGCGCCCATCCATCTTTCGCTCGTCGGCCGGACGCGATTCACAGTACCGGATTGCCCTCCCCCGAAATCGATTTGATGATCGGGCAATCTGGCCGATCGCTCCCATTGCACTTGCTGGCCAGGTCCAGCTGCTACATGTCTGACGTCAGCCGATGGAGCCACATGCCCGCTAGCATTGCCGCCACGAACACCACCGGTTGCCAATTGCCGAACACCAGCCCGGCAATCGCCGGCCCGGGGCAATAGCCCGCAAGGCCCCAGCCCGCGCCAAAGATCGCAGCCCCGGTGATCAGCTGCCGGTCAACAATCCGGTTCTCTGGAATGTGGAACTGCGTGTGCAGTATCGGCGCGCGCAAGCGACGCGAGATCAGGTAGGCAACGGCCATCGGAATGATCGCTCCGCCCATTACGAAAGCCAACGCCGGGTCCCAATTACCGAACAGGTCGAGAAAGGCGATCACGCGGGCGGGATTGATCATGTCGGACAGCGCAAGGCCAGCCCCGAACAGGGTCCCGGTTACAAGGGCGATGATTGTCTGTCGCACGGCGTCAGCCTCCCACCATGAAGCGCGCCAGCGCCACAATGGCGAACCCGGCGAACATGAAGGTTGCGGTCGCCGCTAGTGAGCGTGGCGAGAGGCGCGAAACGCCGCATACGCCATGGCCGCTGGTACAGCCATTGCCCATCCGCGTGCCGAAGCCGACCAGGACCCCCGCGGTGACCAGGATCGGAATCGACGATGTAACGATCACCTCTGGCTGGCGAAGCGAGGCGCTGAGCAGCCAGGCGCCAATGGGAAGCCCGACGACGAAAGCAAGCGCCTGCAAGCGCGGCGTGCCACTGTCAGCGATGCCGACAGCGCGTGCGACCATTCCGCTGATACCGGCGATGCGTCCTGAGAAGAGCAGCAATACTGCTGCGGAGAGCCCGATCAGCAGGCCGCCCGCAAGTGCAGTGAGCGGATCGAGGGGAGCTAATGTAGACATCTGGCTCGGTTCCTTCCTTACAGCGTGTTGAGCGGAAGCTTGAGGTAACGCGTGCCGTTGCTTTCGGGCTCGGGCAGGTGCCCGGCGCGCATGTTGATCTGGATCGAAGGCAGGATGAGGCGCGGAATGTCGAGCGTCGCATCGCGGGCGGTTCGCATCGCGACGAAATCCTCTTCTTCCACCCCGTCATGGACATGGATATTGCCTTCACGCTCGGCCCCGATTGTGGTTTCCCATGCGAAGACGTTGCGCCCCGGCGCCTTGTAATCGTGGCACAGGAACACACGCGTTTCGGAAGGCAGTTCCATCAGCCTCCGGATCGAACGGAACAGGGTGCGCGCATCACCGCCCGGGAAATCGGCCCGGGCCGTGCCATAGTCGGGCATGAAGATCGTATCGCCGACAAAGGCCGCATCGCCCATAACGAATGCAATATCTGCCGGAGTGTGCCCCGGCACGTGTAAGGCAATGATTGCCGTTTCGCCCAGTTCCAGCACTTGGCCGTCATCTACGAGGAGATCGAACTGCGAACCGTCACGCGCGAAATCGCTGCCTTCATTGAATATCTTCCCGAAAACGTCCTGTACGGTCAGGATTTCGCGACCGATAACGATTTCGCCGCCCAGCTTCCCCTGCAGATAGGGCGCAGCGGAAAGGTGATCGGCATGGGCATGCGTTTCGAACAAGTATTTGATCGATAGCCGGTGAGAGCGGATGTATTCGACCAGCTCGTCTGCTGAATCTGTCGAAGTACGGCCGGAAGGCTGGTCGAAATCGAGCACCGAATCCACGATCGCCGCCGCCTTGGTCGTCGGGTCATGCACCACATAGCTCGCGGTAAAGGTCGGCTCGTGGAAGAATCCCTTCACGATCGGAGCAGCACGTTCACCGCCGAGGAGGGCGCGAACCTGCTCGCTCGCCTGGTTGAGGTGGGAATCGTTGCTCATCGTTCTTGTTCCTGTTCCGTGGTTGGCAACTGATCGGCGGCGGCTTGCAAGAGACGACCGCCACTCGCGGGCACGGCCTCTGCCTCACCGCAAAAAATGTGATGCAAAGTATCGAGCAGCCGCTCTGCCCTTGGGTTCACAACCCGGTAAAGCAGCGTCTGCGCTTCGCGCCGATAGACTACAAGGCCTCCAGTACGCAGCTTCGACAGGTGTTGCGAAAGTGCAGACTGGCTCAGCCCGATACGTACCGCCAGCTCGCCCACCGGCAATTCACCAGCCTCGGCCAAATGGCAAAGAATTAGCAGGCGCGGGCGGTTGGAGAGCACCGCCAAATAATCAGCGGCCCTTCCGGCATTGGCGCGCATGGCATCAAAGCTGATGGAGACGGTCAAACCCATGCACTTACTGCATTCCCGTGGGACTGCATCTCGGCCATAAGCGGCGCGTCGCGAAAGCGACCGGGCCCACCTGAGGCCAAACTTTGCCCACTATATCCGGCTATCGATAAGCGCAGCGTAGATCAGCGTCCTTAGCTGGCGCCGAATCGGATAGGTGCTTGATGGATAGACCTGCGTCATGAACACACAGGTTATCCCTTCAAGCGGATCTACGAAAAATGCAGTCGAATAGGCGCCGCCCCAATAGAATTCGCCAAGGCTCGACGGCACGAGCGTCTTGGCCGGGTCGATCACCATAGCAAAGCCCAAGCCAAAGCCTGTCCCGGCATTGTTGCTTTCTGAAAACATGCTGCTCGAAACTTGGGTCAGGTCCGCTCCGCCCGGCAAGTGGTTAGTGCGCATCAGCCGCAGCGTCTTGGGGCTGAGGATACGCGCACCGTCAAGCTCGCCATTGTTGACCAGCATCGATGTGAAGCGATGATAGTCCGCGATCGTGCCGCATAGTCCGCCGCCGCCGCTGTCGAAGCGGCCGGGCTCGGTAAGCTTGCTGGTCGGGCCGGCGTCGATCATCTTGGGCGGGCCGCCCGGGGCATATTGGTAAGCATCTACCAGCCGGTCCTGCTGCCCCTCGGCAACGCCGAAAGCTGTGTCGGTCATGCCCAGCGGACCGAAAATGTTCTCGCGGAAATATTCGCGCAGCCGCATCCCGCTGATCCGCTCGACGCAAATGCCCAGCACATCGGTCGCAATCGAATAGTTCCAGCCCTGCCCAGGCGCGAACTCGAGCGGCAGATCGGCTAGGATGCGAATGACTTCGTCCGAATTGTGCCGACTGCGTGCGAAATCAAGATTGTGCTCGCGATAGACGGCATCGATATTCGTGCGGTTCTGCAAGCCGTAGGTCAGCCCGGACATATGGGTCAGCAGGTCGACGAAACGCATCGACGGCGCGGGATTGCCGGGTGCGAAAGGGATGCTCCCGCCGCCCCCGCCATAAACTCTGAGGTTCTTGAACTCGGGCAGGACCTTGGTGACCGGCTCTTCCAGGGCCACCTTGCACTGCTCAACCAGTTGCATGAAGGCGATCGAAGTGACGGGCTTGCTCATCGAAGCGATCCGGAAGATGGCGTCATCGCGCAATGCATCGCGCCCTTCGCCCATCCTTCCGCGTGCGTCGTAATAGACCGGCTGCCCGTGGCGGGCGACCAAGACCTGTGTCATGGGCAAGCGGCTGCTGTCGAGGTAGCGCTCCTGCAGGAACGGACCGATCCGTTCGAGCCGCTTGAGGTCGAAACCGAACGAAGCCGGATCAGCGCAGACAAATGGGCTGGTCATGATCTATTCCCCGATAGCAGTGCTTGTGAGTGAAGACCTTCGCACCTAGCATCCGGTTTGCGGAAGTCACACCGGATTGAGAGAGGCCAGTTGAGCGACAAAACCAATTCTGCGACACTGTCGTTTTGGACAAAACCTGCGAGCTGGCCTGCGATGTCGCTGGACGAGATCGAAGCCAAACTGTGCGCGCCAGGGCAGCGTTTCGAAATGGAAACGGTCGAGATCCGGGGCGTGCCGACCCGCGTATGGAAGCATGCGCCCGCTTCGCTAAGGGTGCTGGCCGATCACGCCTGCAGCCACGGCCAGCGGCTGATGACGATCTATGATGATGAGCGGATCAGCTATGACGCGTGGTACCGCGCGGTCGCTAATTTGGCCGCCGAACTTCACCGCCGGGGTGTGGCGAAGGGGGATCGCGTTGCGCTTGCCATGCGCAACCTTCCCGAATGGCCGGTGGCATTTTTCGCTGCGACTACCATTGGCGCGATCTGCGTCCCGCTCAACGCCTGGTGGACCGGCCCGGAACTCTCCTATGGCCTGGCCAATTCGGGCGCAAACACGTTGATCTGCGATGCCGAGCGCTGGGATCGGATCGATCCTCACCGGTCCGAATGCCCTGAGCTGCGTACTGTCCTTGTCTCCCGTGCTGAGTCACAGAATGGTGAAGTAGAGCAGCTGGAAGGCATAATTGGCACGCCGCATGATTGGGCAAGCCTGCTCGAATCGACGATACCCGATGTCGTCCTTTCGCCCGACGATCCGGCCACGATTTTCTACACCAGCGGGACCACCGGCCATCCCAAGGGCGCGCTCGGCAGCCATCGCAATCTCACCACCAACATTTTTTCGACCGCCTATGCCGCAGCGCGATCAGTCCTGCGGCGCGGTGAGGAGTTGCCTCCACCCGCTCCAAAGGTCGGGCTGACCGTGATCCCGCTATTCCACGTCACCGCCTGTTCGGCCGGGCTGATGGGGCAACTCTTCGCCGGGCACACGATCATCTACATGCATCGTTGGGACGCGGTGAAAGCCTTCGAGATCATCGAGCGCGAGCGAGTCAATCTGGCGGGCGGCGTTCCCACGATCGCCTGGCAGATGATCGAACACCCCGATCGCGCGAAGTACGATCTCTCCAGCCTTGAATCGATTTCCTATGGCGGTGCTCCCGCCGCCCCCGAACTGGTGCGCGAGATCTACGAGATCTTCGGCGCAATGCCGGGAAATGGATGGGGCATGACCGAAACCATGGCCACGGTCACCAGCCATGCGGGCGAAGACTATCTCAACCGCCCCGAAAGCTGCGGGCCACCGGTACCCGTGAGCGACCTCAAGACTACCGACGACAAGCGCATTGCCCTGCCGGTTGGCGCAGTTGGCGAATTGTGGGCACGCGGGCCGCAAATCGTGATGGGCTATTGGAATCGGCCGGAAGCCACTTCCGAGACCTTTATCGACGGCTGGGTCCGAACCGGAGACCTCGCGCGGCTCGACGAGGAAGGCTTCTGCTATATTGTAGATCGCGCGAAGGACATGGTGATCCGCGGAGGTGAGAACATCTATTCCTCCGAAGTGGAGAACGTCCTCTACGATCATCCGGCGGTGACCGACGCGGCTCTGATCGGCATACCCCACAAGACGCTGGGCGAGGAGCCGGCGGCAGTGGTCCATCTTGCGCCCGGCTTGGCCGCGAGCGAGCAGGAACTGCAGGATTGGGTCGCTGACCGGCTGGCCAAGTTCAAGGTGCCAGTGAAGATCGTGTTCCTAAGCGAAACTCTGCCAAGAAATGCCAACGGCAAGATCCTCAAGAAGGATCTGGGGGCATTGTTCGCAGACAGCTGACCTGGGCGAGCGCGCCTGAGGGAACAAGAATCAAGCGGGCCCGGACATTCGTCCGGGCCCACCCTGAAACTGCGTTATGCCGCCCGGCTCAATAGCCGTTGAGCTTGGCGTGGCGGTCTTTCAGGAAGCCGCTGCCACCCCAGCTTGCTTCGAGCACGCGGGCGCGCTTGAGGTAGAAGCCGACGTCATATTCGTCGGTCATCCCCACGCCGCCGTGGAGCTGGACGCCTTCGCGGCTCATAAGGTGCAGCACGTCGTTCGAGCGGGCCTTGGCGAGGCACGCCGCCTCGGGCACCTTGAAGCCAGTATCAAGCGCAGTGAGACCTGCTTCGACCGCTGTGCGCATCAACTCAAGGTCGGTATAGAGGCCAGCCATGCGATGCTGGAGCGCCTGAAACGTGCTCAGCACCTGGTTGAACTGCACCCGCTGCTTCAAATAGGCGAGCGTCGTGTCGAACACATATTGCGCCATGCCGAGCATCTCGGCAGCGGTCAGGATGCGCGCCCGGTCGAGAATCTCGTCGGCAAGATTATCGCTGCCATCGGCAAGCTTCTCCGCCGGTGCCGAAGCGAAAGTGACTTCGGCATGATCGCGCCGGTCGACCAGTTCGCGGTCCGACACTGACACGCCTTCACCCTTCTCGACCAGGTAGACGCCGTCACTCGCGAGAACGACGAACAGGCCTGCCCCGTTCGCTTCGTGCACGAAGGACTTGGTGCCTGACAACTTGCCGCCTAAAACGCTTGCCTCGGCCACCGCGCCTCGATGCCGCGAACCTTCGTCGAAGGCGAGTGTACCGATCAGTTCGCCGCTGGCGAGCTGAGGCAGATACTTCTCCTTCTGCGCCTGCGAACCGCCCAATGCTATTGCACTGGCGGCGAGCGATGAAGCGACCAGCGGGCTGGCGGTGAGCGTCTTGCCCAGTTCTTCGACCACCAGGCCGAGGCTCATCCAGCCGAAATCGGTGCCGCCGAATTCTTCTGGAACGATGATGCCGGCCCAGCCCATCTGGCCCATTTCGGCCCATTTCGAGGCATCGAAATCTAGGCCTGCGTCGCGCACCTTGCGCCATGCGTTGACCGGACTTTCATTTACTGCCCATTCGCGCGCCATGTCGCGCAGCATGGACTGTTCTTCATAGAGGACTGCCATTGTTTCCGCGCTCCCTTACTGGTGATCGAGCATGCCAAGGATACGCTTGGCAATGATATTGTTCTGGATTTCGGTCGAGCCGCCATAGATCGTGGTGGCCTTGCCGAAGAGCCAGCCGCGGACGTGCTCCAGCTCCTTCTGCCTGAAGCCTTCGCCTTCCCAGCCCAGGCCGCGGAAGCCCATGATCTCGATCAGGAGCTCGGCGCGCTGCTGGCCCAATTTCGACCCCACGTTCTTGAGGATCGAGCTGATTTCCGACACGCCGCCCTGCGCCTTCGATTCCTCGATTGCGCGGCGAGCGGTGAGAAGGAAGGTGTTCCAAGCGATCTCGTAATCGGCGATCCTTCCACGCAAATCGGCATCGACCAGCTGACCGTTTTCGTCGGTGCCGAGATAGTCCTTCGCGATCTTCGACAGCGGTTGCGCATTGAGCATCGACGCGCCGCCACCCGAAATATTGGTCCGTTCGTGCTGGAGCAAGCGCTTACCGATGGTCCAGCCCTGCCCCTCTTTGCCGACAAGGTTTTCCTTGGGCACCTGCACATCGGTGAAAAAGGTTTCGCAGAACGGGCTCATGCCGCTGATCATCTGGATCGGCCTGACTTCGACGCCGGGCGCATCCATGTCGATCAGCAGGAAGGAAATGCCCGTGTGCTTGTCGCTGCGATCGGTGCGAACCAGGCAGAAGCACTTGTCGGCCCATTGCCCTCCGCTGGTCCAGGTCTTCTGGCCATTGACGACATAGTGATCGCCCCTGTCCTCGGCGAAAGTCTGGAGGTTTGCGAGGTCAGAACCGGCATTGGGTTCGGAATAGCCCTGGCACCAGCGGATTTCGCCGCGGCAGATCGGCGGGATATGCTCCTGCTTTTGCGTTTCATTGCCATATTCGAGCAGCGTCGGGCCGAACATCATCACGCCCATGCCACCAATCGGATTCCATGCGGCTGCCACGGCCATTTCTTGCTCAAGCACGCGGGCCTGCTTCTTGCTAAGGCCACCACCGCCGTATTGCTTTGGCCAGGTGGGAGTGCCCCAGCCGCGGCTGCCCATCGCGACTCGCCAGGCCTTCTCCGCCTCGGTTTCCTCGGTCGGACCCTCAACAGAACGCAAGGCATTGCCCTTGCCCTTCAGTTCGTCCGGGAAATTCGCCTTGAGGAAGGCCTTGACCTCCCCCCGGAATGTTTCGAGGTCATCCTCGGGCCGGGTCTCGGCTGCCGTTGCCATCGTATCTCTCCTCTTGCGCATGGTCCCGCACCGGAGTTCGCCATGCTCGTTTGCGCGCGCCACCTTACTGCAAATGTGCGATTCTCATACGCGGCGCTCAAATCGCTTACACAAAAGACCCGCGACTGGCGCAACCCCAATTTCCGATAGCCCGGCATAAGAGCGGGGGTGGAGGCAGTCAGACGCAAAGTATTCTCCACTTCGAGACGCTCTTCCCTGCTCCTCGTCGGTCCACGATGCATCTTCAATCCAACGAAATCGACGGCCCGCTATCGTACACTAGTCGAAAACCTACGTTCGAACAGCAGGTCTTCCACGTTCCGCAGCGACAATGGAAACCGCACATACACCATCACCACCAACCGGATAACCTCGGGCGAGGAATTGAAATAGCGAAAGGGACTGGCTGGTTTGCGTGGTCTGGGCATGGATCCGCCCTACCCTCACCGGCTCACTTTTCAATCAGGTGCGCTTGCTTTGACAGCACCGTTTGAAGCGCTTGGGATTGGAGGTCCAGAGAAGTTGATTATAGTTAGCCAGCCACTTTCATGAAACCAAGGTCTAATGAGGCAAACCTGCCGATGTTCGGGGCGATTGAGGGCATTTCGGAGATTGAAACTCCAAACCAACGTGCGAGAGTAGCCGAGTATTGATCAACCGCAATGTCAGGCAAAAGCCTGCCTTGCCCGACCTGATCTTCTGAATCTACTGAAACATGTGGCGCACGACCGTAAAATCGCCCTCCTCTTACATCGCCCCCCAAGATGAAATGATGACTTCCCCATCCGTGGTCTGACCCATTCCCATTTGACGCAAAAGTACGGCCAAAATCAGACGCGGTAAATGTTGTGACTTGCTCCGGAATGCCGATTTCGACTGTTGCACGGTAAAGGGCGTCCAACGCTTCATCCACTTTACCCAGAAGCCCTTCGTGTTGGCCGATTAGACCATCATGGGTGTCAAAACCCCCCATACCAACCATGAAAACTTGCCTAGTTACGCCCAGCCGATTTCGGACCGAGATAAGTCTCGCTACTACCTCCAATTGCGCAGCCAAATAATTATCTCTAGGAAAATTAGTTGACAAATTCGATGAATTCAAAGCATTGTTCACAAAATTACCGTACTCGATCGAGCGTGCATTAATATATGCATAATCTGCCTTCAAATAATGCCCAGATCCCGAACGCAATACACTATCCAAGGCATCAACAGACCTTTGAGGCAGAAATCCCGGATTACCACTAATAGCTCCAATTAGTGTGGCTCCGTGAGGCGCCACTTGGTAAGGAACAGCGTCATGGCCGCTCAAGAATACTGCATTCCCAAAAGCATTAATCGCAGTGAACATAGAATTCGTGTTCGACGATAACGCCAAATCACTCATTCTTCCGCCCCACCCACTTGGGGCCCCTTCGGTTTGCGAACTTTGCCATACCGACTGTTGATCATTGTGAGAAAACAACTTGGGTGGCAAAGGAACAGTGTTGCGTTCATATTGGGATAAGGATGTCGGCACAATTAACGGGCCGACATTTAATAAAGGGGCTAAATTTCCTTCATCGAACCTCTGTTTCAGACGAGGCATAGTTGGAGCCAAGGCAAAAATTTGATTGTCAGTCAGCACTTGATCATTGCGAGGAGTGAGAACGGTCTGCGCCAAAGATCCCCTAGGCAAGGCAATACCCCCACCACCCTCGCCGTCCCCTCCCCTAATGCCAGCATAGCGAGCGTAATTCTCTCTATCGTAGGGAATTAGTGTGTTGTTATGGTCGTTACCGCCATACAAAAAGAGACAAATGAGCGCCTTGTAATCTCCATTTGTAGAAAAGGCTGCCGCTTCTCCAATGCCCGCCAAGCCAAGGGCATACGATGACGCAGCCCCCATCACGGCCAATTGGCTCGAGCGGCGGACAAAAGCTCGGCGTGACAGTTCTGGGCCGTTCCCAATGAACATAGGACATTCCTATCTCTGTATCAAATAATCAGTGGAGGCCATGACAAGTAATACGGCAGTACGGACCTTTGTTAGCCGCTGATTTTGATTACTTGTTTCCGAAATGGGCTGATCGTCTAGCGCACTAACGATGGTGCTACGGATTTGATCAGTCAGTTGATTTGCTGTTAGCAACAAGTCCAAGTGCTCGAGCAATTTTGAGCTATTGGCAGCCAAATCCATCTCATTCGAAAAGTCGAGATCAATATCCTCAAAGGGCCAGAACTCGGCTTGGACAGCCGAATGCATAAAATTTACGTAGCCAGCGACGGAGGTTTCATTCACGATTTGAAATTCTGGGGCAAGCAAGCCTTGCTCTGCGGTCTGTGATCCAGCCCTGAAATAGCTAGGTCGGAAGAAATTAAATACGGACGGCGCTCGCAAAGGCGCTTGCCCTAGGCCCCACGATGGGTTTGAGAAGTCCCCCAAAGCCCAATTTCCGCTTACTGATCGAATGCCGAAAGTACGTCCAAGTTGCGCGAACCGCAGCATCGGTTCGCGCAACTTGCCAAAAGTGGGATCTTCCAATCCCCTCGAAGAGAGGGCTTCTTCATCGAGAAAAATTGCTTTGAAAACAGCCCTTAGATCTCCTCTAACCCCTTTACCATTATTATCAAAGACCGCTGCAACCCGCTTGACATAGGCCGGCGAGGGATTGCTAGTTACCAAACGTTGGATCATTTGCCGGCCAAAGAAGGGGCCAACATTAGGATGAGCCACCAAGTGATTTAGAGCCATCGCCAAAGTATCGACAGCGTTTGTGCCTGCCGGAATGGACAAGCCCAGAAAAGTTTTTTCTTCGCGAGAATGGAACGCGTCGCCAGTCAAGTTGCCTGGCTTCCATCGCCACCGCGAAACATCAGAAGTCATTGGGTTACGGACGTAATCAGGCTCCGCCAATCGGTAACCTTCTGGGATGGCTGTCGTAGAAATGCCTGTGAAATCGAACTCGTAGCCAGTAAAAACTTTGGCGATCCCGGTTACGTCGGCATTTTTGTAAGTTTCAATTGGCTTGCCGTTTTCGAGCTTCAATGTCCCGTCTTGGTTCAATTCAAACAGCCCTATGGACATCAATTGCATTATCTCACGCCCATAATTTTCATCTGGGACCCTACCACTGGCGAGATCTGCTTTTTGGTTACCGCGGGTATTGAGAAATACCCCCATCGCTGGGTTGAGTGTTATTTCTTCAATTAGCTCTCTAAATGACCCGAATGCATTACGATTCAGTAGGTCCCAATATTCGCCAATCGCATGTGAAATCCATTCTACGGCTAATCCATTAATAGAGACTACGAAAAATTCAGATAATGCAAGGGCACATCTCTTGCGAATACTATTTTCGCCTGATAGAAGCTGTGACCATATCATATAGTCAGCGATACGATCATCATTGTAGTATCTATTTTGATCTATGATGTCATAGCCACGAGCCGAAAAAAATTGTCGGGCGCTTTGGCTGCTTGGCTGATCCATTTGAGAATCGAGCCAAGGCTCATAGCCGGACCTTTTTAATTGATCGATTGCTCCGGTTGACGCTGCGAAGGATGTGCGAAGTAAAAACCGAGCCGCTTCTGCATTGGTAATCGAATCTACGGGCCCTCCTGAAAGGGCCGAGTTGGCCGTTGGCCCGTCGCTGCCGCCACAAGCACTGGTTACGAGGGTGAGTGAGCCAGCCAAAGCCCTCGACTGGGATCCGTTGAATAGTCGAGGCCCTTCCTCCAGGGATTGCAAAGTTTCTTCTGCCGTCGGCGCCTGGCAGTTATCCGTTTTTGTGTCAGACATTTTTTTGATCAATCCTCTCGAAGAGAGAAGGGACTACCAATGTTAGTTGTCTTAGCTTGCTAAAGAACTTCGAATAGATTTCGCTGCTAGACAAGTGCCTGAGAATTTCTTCTGGGGGAAATTATAGCTTCGATATCAGCTATAGAGCGCGATCTGTGACCTTCTCGCCGGAACTCTAACTTTACCGGTGGGGGTGGCCTTGGTGAGAATATAATGGGGGTGGGGGGTCTTGTTGCGCGAAGTGGACGGTGGCTGGGTACCGCCGTTCTTAAGGTGGGTAGAGAGGCGGGTAAAAATATTTTCGTCCCGTAAGTCATTGTTTTAATGAGATGGGTGGCGGTGCTGCCAGTCGGACGACAACTCGTCTCCGATTGGCGGAGCTCCGCCTTTGCGCAGGCGGGATCAGGCC
Source organism: Altererythrobacter sp. (assembly GCA_023260985.1). Lineage (GTDB taxonomy): Bacteria > Pseudomonadota > Alphaproteobacteria > Sphingomonadales > Sphingomonadaceae > Erythrobacter. The sequence continues at coordinate 37,478 of JALRKY010000021.1, forward strand.
ATAAGGCTCTGCCACTCGGCCAGCGCGGCCGAGCGGCGTTCTTTGTAAGTCTGTCGATCTACGAGATGACGTTCCTGGTTGAAGTGATTGTGCACGTTGGCGTGGAC
>JALRKY010000029.1 GCA_023260985.1 Altererythrobacter sp.
CCTGGTCGACCAGCTCGTCGGAGACCGCGGCCTCGACCTTGACCTTGGGCAGGAAGTCGACCACGTATTCGGCGCCACGGTAGAGCTCGGTATGGCCCTTCTGGCGCCCGAAGCCCTTGGCTTCGGTCACGGTGATGCCCGACACGCCGATCTCATGTAGCGCTTCCTTCACCTCATCGAGCTTGAAGGGTTTGATGATCGCTTCGATCTTCTTCACGGTTGGCTTGGCCCCTGCTGCTATTGTCCGGCGCGAGGCCGCTTCTGCGTTGATGCAGGAGCGTTTCGGCCGGACAGACAATTCACTGCCAAACCTAGAGCAAGAATCGTGCCAATCACGGGCAGGGGCGCTGGCGCAGTTGAATACAGGGCCTGCCGTTTCCCGATGGGCGAACTCGGCTACGCTTGCGTGCGCTTTATGCCCAAAAGCAGGACGGGAGTTGCCTAAAAATTAGGCATTGAGCGTCTGTACTAGAGCGCGAGCCCTTCGGTTTCGGGCAGGCCGCACATGATGTTGAGAATCTGGATTGCGGCCCCGCTGGCGCCTTTGCCAAGGTTGTCGAGCCGGGCGACGAGGCGCACCTGCGCACCGTCAGCGCTGGCGAAGGCGAACAGCTCAAGCCCGTCCCACGGCGTTGCGCCAGTGTGCAGCAGCAGTTCGGACGGAGTATCCTCAAGCGGGTGGACCTTCACCACCGGCGAACCCGCGAAGAAGTCCGCGAGGGCAAGATGCAGCACGGCGATATCGGCCTGTGCGCCCATCGCGGCGAGCGGTAAAGGCACGTCAACCAGCATCCCGCGGAAGCCTGGCACCACCCCGGGCGAAAACACCGGCGCATGGGCAAGCCCTGCGTGCCGCTGCATCTCGGGCAGATGCTTGTGCCCCATCGCAAGGCCATAGGCGCGGAAGGCGATGTCGCGCTCGGCCTCGAACCGCTCGATCAGCGCCTTTCCGCCGCCCGAATATCCGGAGACAGCATTGACCGTGTAGGGCCAACTGGCGGATAGCAGACCGGCGCGCACCAAGGGCGCGACCAGCGCGAGGAAGCCGGTGGGATAGCAACCGGGATTGCTGACGCGCTGCGCACCGGCGACCGCAGCATGCCCGATCAGTTCCGGAAAGCCGTAGGTCCAGCCATCGGCCACGCGGTGCGCGCTGGATGCGTCGATGAAGCGCGTTCCCGATCCTTCCGCCAGCGCGACGGCTTCCTTGGCGGCATCGTCCGGAAGGCACAGGATCGCGACGTCGGCGGCATGGAGCGCTTCCTTGCGGGCAGCTTCGCTCTTGCGCTGCGCATCGTCGAGCAGCAGCAGTTCGAAATCGGCGCGCCCGGCGAGCCGTTCGCGGATTTCGATACCGGTCGTTCCGGCGGCGCCGTCAATGAAGATGCGGGTCGCCATCGCGCGCGCCTTAGCCAGCGGCGGGGGCGAGGCTGGCCACGGGGACGTAGCCGCTCGGCCCGTCCGGCCCCAGGCAGGCCCAGGCCCAATCGCCTGCAATGTCGAGCACTTCGACGTTGCTGCCGCTATCGAGCCGGGTCACGACGTCGCTGTCGGCCCGCGAAGCGAGATGCATCGGAGCACCTTCGGTCGCCACGCTGCGGATTTGCGGAATCACGTAATGCGCCGCGAGATATTTGCCCGCCAGCCCCATATGCGCCAGGTCTCCGCGCAGCGGCAAAGTGCCGGGCGCAGGGCGCGCAACCGGGCCAGCCAGCCGCAGCGGACCTTCCGGTACGTGATATGTCGCCTCACCGCTCACTGGCGCGTGTTCCCCTGGTCAAACAGCCCCGCTACACGCGGGCTGCGCGGGCGCTTATACATGGAAGGCCTTTCCGGCAAGTTAGCCGTGGTCGACTTATTTGCCAGCGTAGCGCGCGCGCAACATGTGGAAAGTGGCGCGCAAGCCATAGGCGGCGCCACCCGCGGGCCTGCCGGGCTTGGCCGAGGGGCGCCAGGCGAAGGTGTCGAAATGCGCCCATTCGATGCCTTCACCCACGAATTTGTCGAGGAACAGCCCTGCAACGCTCGCGCCGGCAAAGCCGTTGGAATGGGAATTGTTGATGTCCGCCACATCGGACTTGAGCCATTCGGCATAGGCGGGCGGCAGCGGCAAGCGCCATGGCTCATCGTCGCAGGCGCGGCCCGCATCGATCAGCGCCTGCGCGGTTTCATCGCGCCGCGTCATCAGCGCGGGGAAGTCCGGCCCCAGCGCCACGCGCGCAGCGCCGGTGAGCGTGGCGAAATCGACAATGAGTTCGGGCTTTTCCTCGCTCGCGCGGGTCAGCGCATCGCCCAGGATCAACCGCCCTTCGGCATCGGTATTGCCGATCTCGACGCTCAGGCCCTTGCGGGTCGAAAGGACGTCGCCCGGGCGGAAAGCATTGCCCGCAATCGCGTTCTCGACCGCCGGGATCAGCAAATGCAGCCGCACCGGAAGGTGATGGGTCATGATCAGCCGCGCCAGCGCGATCGCATGCGCTGCGCCGCCCATGTCCTTCTTCATCAGCTTCATGCCGCTCGCGGGCTTGATGTCGAGCCCGCCCGAGTCGAAGCACACGCCCTTGCCGACGACTGCCAGCACCGGATGCTTTTCCTTGCCCCAGGTCAGGTGTATCAGCCGCGGCGCATGGTGGCGTGCCGCCGCCCGGCCCACGGCATGCACCATGGGGAAATCGCGTTCGAGCACGTCGCCCTTGACCACTTGCAGCTTCGCATCATGCGTCTTGGCCAGCTTTTCGCATACGGCTTCGAGCGCGGCCGGGCCCATATCTTCGGCGGGCGTGTTGACGAGGTCGCGCACGAGGTTCTCTGCCTCTGCCTCTGCGATCGCTTCGTCGAGCCCCTTGGCCTGCTTGCTCAGCAGGATGCGCGGGCCGGCCTGCGCATCGTCGGGCTTGAGGTAGCGGGTGAAGCGGTATTGCGCGGTCTGCCAGCCGTGCAGCGCAGCGCCCGGCTCACCATCGGCCAGGCGATAGGTGCCGCCGGGCAGGTCCTCTGCCAGCTTGGCGAGGCACCAGCTGGTGAGCTTGGCTGGATCGCCCACGCCGCCCGCAGCGAACCAGCCATCCCCATCGGGCACTATCCCGACCTGGAACGGCTTGGCTTCGAACTTCTGCGCCTTCAGCGCTGCGCGTTGCCCGATCGAAAGCGGCTTCAGCCATGCCTCGAATTTGTCCTTCGTTACAAGGTGGATTGCGATAGCGTCTTGCCCGCGGTCGGGCTGGATCAGCGCGTCTTTCTTGCTCATGGGGTTTTATCTAGTGACGCCAAACGCGTTGTCACTCGCAATTTTGCGCATGCGTCCCTATGAGGGCGCCATGCACCAGTACCAAGTCATCGAGGGAAGCGAGACCGTCTATCGCGACGGCACGATCAAGCTGCACGGGCCCGAAGGGTTCGAGGGCATGCGCAAGGCCGGCCGGCTTGCGGCAGAAATCCTCGACGAGCTGACGACCTTCGTGAAGCCGGGCGTGACCACGGCCGAAATCGACGATTTCGCGCGCGGAATGATGCTGGACGCAGGCGCGGTGCCCGCCACTCTGGGTTATCGCGGCTATGCGCATAGCTGCTGCACTTCGATCAACCATGTGATCTGCCACGGCATCCCGGGCGACAAGGCACTGAAGGACGGGGACATCGTCAATATCGATGTGACCCCGCTGCTCGACGGCTGGCATGGTGACACCAGCCGCATGTTCTACGCGGGAGAACCGCCGCTGAAAGCGACGCGGCTGGTCGATGTGACCTATGAATGCCTGATGCTGGGGATCGAGTCGGCATCGAAGCCCGGCGCGCGGCTGGGCGATATCGGCGCAGCGATCGAGGCGCATGCGCACCAGTTCCGCTATGGCGTGGTGCGCGAATTCTGCGGGCACGGGTTGGGGCGGCTGTTCCACGATGCGCCCGAAGTGGTCCATGCGGGCCGCGCAGGCACCGGGCCGGAGCTCAAGCCCGGCATGTTCTTCACCATCGAACCGATGATCAATGCGGGCAAGCCCTGGGCGAAAGTGCTCAATGACGGCTGGACGGCGGTGACGCGCGACAAGTCACTCAGTGCGCAGTTCGAACACTCGATCGGCATTACCGAAACCGGAGTGGAGATCTTCACCAAGAGCCCGAAGGGGTTGAACAAGCCGCCCTACGCCTGACGGCGGGAAGTGGGTGGAAAGCGGACAAGCGGCGGCAGAATCAAAAGTGGTGACCCACAGGATCACAATCCGCGTGTCGCGGCTTAGAGCCCATTCTCCGCGCAGTTCGCGAAGCAATATCTACTATCGCTTGGCTAACCGCCCGATCGTTTCTTGCACCTGCTCTGGACGAGTGTCACGTCTGCCAATGCGATGGATCGAGTGAAGCGTTAGGGAGCGGATAATGTCCTGGATGGAATGGTACAATAATCTTGTGAAGCCCTCGTGGACGCCTGATCCTGCCACGATCGGGATGGTTTGGCAGGTGCTTTACCCGATCATCCTCGCAACATTCTTGTTTGTCATGATACAGGCGGTGCGCAAGAAACTGCCATGGCGCGTTACTTGGCCATTCGTCATCAATCTGGTCGCCAATTTCGCATTCACGCCAATCCAGTTCGGGCTTCAAAGCCTGATTTTGGCAGCACTAGATATCTTGTTAGTATTGGGATCGATAATCTGGATGATGGTTGCAATCTGGAAGCACTACAAATGGGTCGCGCTTGCGCAAATACCTTATCTTGTTTGGGTGTCGATTGCCTCTGTGCTACAGTTGAGTATCAGTTGGTATAACTTGTAGTCTTGGGCGCGCATGGTGAGCCAATAAACAAGAACCTTTAAGCTACCTGCCGGGATCATCATCGTCCGCGTGTGGGGGCGAACCCCTGCTCCGCAACCAATCTTGCCAAGTGATCATGCGACAAAAGCGACGGCGCTTCGTGTTCTGAGGATACCGACTTTCTTTCATCCGCAATTGGGTTGTTAGCGGACATTCCCGATTTTCCTACATGGCCGCGTTCTGGCAAGAAGACAGCGTTCTTTGCCATTGTCGTATCGCCTCATGCCACCCTTCGCAGCCAAAACTCGGGAGTAGGTTTTTCTTCTACAGGACTATATCGCATGTGTCGCATTGACGCCAAAAGCGCGGTGCCACCTCGACCGATTAAGCCAGAGGGGCGCTGGCGGGGCTTCTAACCCTCTCTCCCCGCCCTGATCGCAGCCCCTGCTGCAAATGGCGTGATCGCCACCAGCAGCAGGCTGATCGCGGCGGAGAAGCCCAAGGTCGCCGGGTCGCCGCGTTCGAGCGCGCCCGCGCCGAAGATCAGGATCGGCAGCGCCAGCGGGATCAGCAGCAGGCCGGAAAGCGCCGCGCCCGCGCGCAGCCCCGCGGTCAGCGCAGCGATCATCAGGCCGACCGCCGCCAGCCCCGGCGTGCCGGCCAGCAGGCCCAGCAGCAGCAGGTACAGCGTCTCGCCATCCAGCTTGAGCAGCGCAGCGGCGGGCAAACACGCCAGCATCAGCAGCGGCGCGAAGCTGAGCCAATGCGCGACGAGGCGCACCACCATCACGATCTCTTCGGTCACACCGCGCAGGTTGAGTTGGTCGAAAATGCCGAGCGCGATATCCTCCTGCACCAGCCGGTCGAGTGGCAGGATCGCCGCCAGCAGTGCCGCGATCCAAAGCACCTCGCCTCCGGTCTTTGCGAGCAGCGGCGCATCCGGCCCGACCGCAAAGGGATAGAGCATCGCCACCGCGAGGAAGAACAGCAGCGGCAGCACTGCACCGCCGCGGCTGCTGCCGAACAGCAAATTGCGCAGGTCACGCCACATCAATGCGGTGAGCACGCGGATCATGGCACGAATTCCGCCAGCTCAAGCACGCGCATCCCGTCGAGCGGGAAGGGCTGGTGAGAGGCCAGCACGCAGATCCCGTGCGCGCGGGAGTGGCTCCCCACCATTGCGGCGGCCATGCTCACGCCGCGATGGTCGAGCCCGTTCAATGGCTCGTCAAGCAGCCAGATCGGCGCGATTTGCGCCGATAGCCGGGCAAGCGCGGCGCGCTTGCGCTGGCCGGTCGAAAGATAGTGCACCGGCACATCGAGCAAATGCTCGATGTCCCATGGATAGTTCGTGCCAGGAGTCGCGTCGATCGCACGCCAGAAGGCAAGCGCGTGGCTCAACGGCTGGTCAGGGTCGAGCGCGGGCTTTTCGTCAAGCAGGCCGACCGCACCATCGCGTTCGACCGTCCCGGCATAGGGCGAGAGCAACCCGGCCAGGATGCGCAGCAGGCTCGACTTCCCGATGCCGTTGGCGCCGGTGACATGCAGCACGTCGCCCGGCTCGAGCGACAGCGACAGCCCGCGGAACAACACGCGGTCGCCACGTCGGCAGGCGAGATCATGGGCGGCGAGGCGCGCTTGCATAGCGCCTCCGGTTAGGCGAAAGCGGCTTTCGTCACAAGGAGGTGGACATGATCGTTCCGCAACTCACCGATGCCGAATGCGATACATTGCTGGCCGCGCATCCCGGCTGGTCGATTTCGCGCGAGGGCAGGGCGATCGAGCGGACCTTCACCTTCGCCAATTTCAGCGAAGCGTGGGACTTCATGAACCGGGTGGCGCTGCTGGCCGAGGCGCATGACCACCACCCCGAATGGTTCAACGTTTATAACCGGGTGCAGATCACGCTCACCACGCATGACGCCGCCCCCGAAGCGGGCGGCGCCCTGTCCGAACGTGATGCAGTGATGGCAGCGGCAATCGACGCGCTGCTCTGATCCCCTGGGTTTAGCCTTCGACGCCGATCCCGATCCCTTGCGCACGCATTTCCTTGCGCACGCGGCCGGGCAGGAAGCGCGAAAGGAACAGCAAGCGGCTCGCCGTCTTGCCGACAGTGTAGTCGAGCTTGTCGCTGTGCACCGCGTCCCACACCACTTTGGACACGTCGCTGACGGGTGAGACTTCAACGCCGGCCTCGACCAGACTTTCCTTCACCGACTGGTTGGATTCCGGCCGGGTCTGTTCGATAAGCGGGGTGTCGATGAAGCCGGGGCAGAGTGCGGAAACCTTGATCCCGTCAGGCGCCCATTCGGCGTCGAGACTGCGCGTCATGCCGCGCACCGCCCATTTGGTGGCGCAATAGACGCTCATGTTCGGCGCGCCGATGATCCCGGCAAGGCTGGCGGTGTTGACGAGCGCAGATCCGGGCGCGGTCTTCTTCAGATGCGCATAGGCTGCCTGCGCCCCGAAGAGGACGCCCTTGACGTTGACATCGAGCAGGGCTTCGATCTCGCCAGTCGGCTGCTCGGCCAGCGGCCCGCCATGTGCGATGCCCGCATTGTTGAAGAGAGCGTCGATCCGCCCGCCGGCTGCAGTGGAGAACGCCTCGAGCGCCACGTCCCATGCCGTACGGTCGCGCACATCGAGCTTGTGGGCATATTTGAAGCCACCAGGGATCAGGGCGAGCGTTTCTTCCATCCCCTGCTCGTTGACATCACCGATGCCCACGAACCAGCCGCGCTTGCCGAAATAGATGGCGACTTCGCGCCCGATCCCCGAACCGCCGCCCGTGATGAAGATTGCCCTGCGTTCTCCCATTTCGTCTCTCCCAAATACAAACCGCGCAGAGCTGATAACCCCGCGCGGCTTGCTTGTCAGCTATTCACATTGATGTCAGCTGCCCAGCGCCTCCTTGAGGCCTTGGACGTGTTCGGCGCCTTCGAGAACCTGCGCGGTCGAGGGCTTCAATACATCGCCGAGCGGTTCGGCCCGCCCGCCAAGGCATTCGGCGAGAAAGTTCTCGGCGATCGCGAAGAAGGCGATATTGTTGGTCGGCTTGGCGAAGCCGTGGCCTTCATCGGGATAGAGCACATAGGTGACCGGAATCCCCGCCTTCTTCATGGCACCCACGATCTGGTCGCTTTCCGCCTGCTTGACGCGCGGATCGTTGGCCCCCTGCGCGATCAGCAACGGCTTGGTGATCTGGTCAGCCTTGTAAAGCGGGCTCGCGGCCTTGAGCAGCGCCAGGCCTTCCTCGGTATTGGGATCACCCATCCGGTCATGGAAGACCTTCACCAGAGGCGCCCAATAGGGGGGGATGGTGGAAAGCAGGGTTTCGAGGTTCGAGGGGCCGACGATGTCGACACCGCATGCGAAAGCCTCGGGCGTGAAGGTCAGCCCCGCCAGCGTGGCATAGCCGCCATAGGAACCGCCCATGATCGCGACCTTGTCCTTGCCGGTGATGCCCTGTTCGACCGCCCAGTTGGTCGCATCGATCAGGTCGTCATGCATCTTCAGGCCCCACTGCAGGTTTCCGGCGTTGAGGAAATCCTTGCCGAAGCCGGTCGAGCCGCGGAAGTTGACCGACAGCACGGCATAGCCGCGGTTGGCGAGCATCTGGTGGACGGTGTTGAAGCCGTAGCCATCGCGCGCCCAGGGGCCACCGTGGACGAACAGCACCATCGGCACAGCGTAATCGGGCTTGCCGTCGCCATCCGCATCGCTGCCAGGCGGCAGGGTGAGGTAGGAAGGCAGGGTCAAGCCGTCGCGGCTGGCGATCTCGACCGGATGCATCGGCTGCAGCGGCGCGCCTTCGAGTTCCGGCCGTGAAGTGTAGAAATGATTGAGCGTGCCGGCCTTGTGATCGTAAATATAGGTCGAGCTCGGCGTGATCAGCGGATCGTTCCACACGATCCACTTGCTGTTATCATCGGTGCGCGATTGGACGCCGAATTCGCCATCGAGCTTGCTGCCGAGGAATTCGAGCGCGGCCTTGACATCGGGGTCGGTCGCGGTCCATTCAGTGGTGAGGTATTCGACCGAATAGGCTTCCACCACACCGGTCTTCGGATCGCGGATCGTGCCGCCGATATCGGCCCTTTCGTCTTCGGCAACAAGCGTGCGCTCACCGGTCGTAACATTTTCCGCATAGAGCGCGGCGGTGTTGCGGCCCCGGCTGTCGAGCCAGTAGAGTATCGATCCGTCATTCGTGTAGCCGGCCGGGTTCGTGGTGAGCGAGTCCTCCATCGCAGTGGCCGAGAAAGGCTCGGCTTCGACCTTGGCGTCTACCACGCGGAAATAGTCGGTGCCGCCTTCAGCGTTTTGCCGCATCGCCATCCGCACAGTCAGCGTGTCGTCGGCCATGAAGCCGGCATAGCTGTCATTCTGCAACACCATGGTGAGCTCGCCCGTGTTAAGGTTGAGCAGGTGCACGTCATGGTATTGGGGATTGCGATTGTTGAGCCCGACCAAGATCTTGTCGCGGATCGATTCCGAACCGCCGATCAGCAGCACGCGGGTCTTCTCGAAGGGCGTAAGGGTGGTTTCCTTACCGCTGGCGATTTTGACGCCATATAGCAGGAAGTTCTCGTCGCCGCCCTTGTCCTGTATGTAGAGGAGGCTCTGCGAATCCGGTGACCAGAAATACTGGCGGATCGGGCGATCCTGGGCATCGGTCATCGGCTTGCCGCCATCGGGATTTCCGACCGGCGCCATCCACACGTTGAGCACGCCGTCCTTGGGCGCGAGCCAGCTCAGCCATTTTCCGTCGGGGCTGATCTGGCCACCGGCGCGGGACGGGTTGCCGAACAAAGCGTCGCGCGGGATCAGGGGGGCGGCTTGGTGGTGCTGGTGCATCGTGGTTCCATCATTGGCGTGGTGATCGGCAAGCGCCATGCTGGGCAGCGCCAGCGCACTGGCTGCGAGCGCGGTAGTAAGCAGGCGTGTTACCAGGGGTCGTTTGTTCATCGGTATTCCTCTCTCGCGTTGGAACGGTGCTTTGCGACGTTACGGTGTGTTGTAATACCAATACACACTGAATTGCTCGTGGCAATAGATACTCATAACGCGGGATTGGCGTAATAGTGCCATGTGAAAATCGCCATTGCGCCGCGATGGGGGCGCCAGGCCTCGCCGAGCTCGCGGGTCGGCTTTTCGGTCGGGCGTTCGGGCAATTCGAGCAGTCGTTTGACGCCCTCCTGCACGGCCAGGTCCCCCGCCGGCCAGATATCGGTGCGGCCTTCGGTGAACAGCAGGTAGATTTCCGCCGACCAGCGCCCGATGCCCTTGATCCGGGTCAGCTCGGCGATGGCAGTCTCGTCATCTTCGGGCAGGTTTTCGAAGTCTACCTCGCCCGCGGCCGACAGTTCGCAGAGGCTTCGCGCATAGCCCTGTTTCTGGCGCGACAACCCGCAAGCGCGCAGCGTATCGAAGTCGCGCTCGAGCACGCATGCAGGGGTGAATTCCAGGCCCAGTTCGGCCTCGAGCTTGTTCCACATGCTGCTCGCCGCCGCGACCGAGACCTGCTGACCCACGATCGTACGCAGCAGCGTCTTGAACCCGCGATCGCGGATGCGCGGTTCGGGATAGCCGACTCGTTCCAATTCGCGCGCTATGCGCGTGTCGCGTTCGGCCAGTGTGTCCAGCCCGGAGCGGATTGCCTCGGCGCTCAATCCCACTAATGATTCCCCTAGCTTGCAAATTGGCTCCGCAGACCGTAGCAGCCCGCCCGAGCAGTCGATAGTGGCCGCAGCATATGCGCGCCGATCAGGAAGGAACTTGCACCGATGCCCAAGCTGACCGTCGTCAACCGTGCCGGGGAAGAATCGACCATCGATGTCGAAGCCGGCCTGACCGTGATGGAAGCGATCCGCGACAATGGCTTTGATGAGCTGTTGGCGCTTTGCGGCGGGTGCTGCTCCTGCGCGACCTGTCATATCCTGGTCGACCCGGGCTTCATGGGCAAGCTGCCGCAGATGAGCGAAGATGAGGACGATCTGCTCGAAAGCTCTGATCATCGCGGCGCAACTTCGCGCCTCGCATGCCAGATCGCCTTCACGACCGATCTCGACGGGCTCAAGGTAACTATCGCCCCTGAAGATTGAAGTTGATTGCGGCGGGCCCCGCTAGGCCCTAATTCTTCCCGCATGAACATTATAAAGCCATTCGGCTCGTCGCTCGACCTGATCGGCAATACGCCGCTTGCCCTGCTCAAGGGGCCTAGCGAAGCGGCGGGTTGCGAGATCTGGGGGAAGTGCGAATTTACCAACCCTGGCTCCTCGGTTAAGGACCGGGCCGCGCTCTACATCATCCGCGATGCCGAAGCGCGCGGCGAACTCAAGCCCGGCGGCACCGTGGTCGAAGGGACTGCGGGCAATACCGGTATCGGCATCGCGTTGGTCGCAAATGCGCGCGGTTACAAGACCGTGATCGTGATACCCGACAACCAGTCTCAAGAAAAGATAGACACGCTGCGCGCGCTTGGCGCGGAACTGGTGCTCGTGCCGCCGACCAAGTTCGCCGACCCCAACCATTTCGTGCACACTTCGCGCCGGCTGGCCGAGGAGACCGCCGGGGCGGTGTGGGCCAACCAGTTCGACAATATCGCCAACCGCAAGGCGCATATCGAGGGGACCGCACCCGAGCTGTGGGAGCAGCTTGAAAGCCGGATTGATGGCTTCACCTGCGCAGCGGGCACGGGAGGGACGATTGCGGGCGTAGGCATGGGCCTCAAGGCGTTCGACGAAAATGTGCGGATCGCGCTGACCGATCCGCACGGCGCCGCGCTCTACAACTATTTCGCATGTGGCGAACTGAAGGCCGAAGGTTCCTCGGTCGCAGAAGGGATCGGGCAGGGTCGGATCACGGCCAATCTCGAAGGCGCGCCAATCGATATGCAATATCGCATTTCCGACGAGGAAGGGCTGCATTGGGTCGGAAGGCTGCTGCGCGAGGAGGGGCTCTGCCTCGGCCTCAGTTCAGGGATCAACGTTGCCGGCGCGATTGAGCTGGGCAAACAGCTGGTGGCCGAAGGGCGCAAGGACGTGCGGGTCGCGACAATCCTGTGCGATACGGGTTTCCGTTATCTTTCGACGCTGTACAATGCCGATTGGCTCCGTTCGAAGGGTTTGCCGGTGTTCGAATGGCTCGAGCGAGATTGACTGGCGACGCCCAGGCTCTAGCCTGACCATGCGATAGCGAAAGGCGATCTTGTGAAACTGCCCAAACTGCGCGGACCGAGCGAACCGCAGATGCCCGATGAAGGCGTCGCGGGCGGCGGTGCCTCCTCTGGAGGGAACCGTTCCCAGGCAGTGCAGCGCCTGCAGGTAGGGCTCTCGGGCCTTGCCGCCATGATCCTGCTGGTCGGTCTCGCCAACATCATCCAGGATCGTGCGCGGGTGGCTGACGAGATGGCTGTTCCCGAAGCAGCGTCTACGATTGCGCCTGCCGGGCCACTGCCGATAAGCGATCCGCTCGCCGATGCCGGGGTCGTGCCGGACATGCCGGCAGAACCATCTCCAAGTCAGAGCGCGGCGATCGTTCCGGAGCAGGGCAATGGCGCAGGCCGCCAAACGCCTTAAGCTCGCGCTTGTTGCGTTGCTGCTGGCGCTTGGCATCGCTGCCGGGCTGTGGGCATGGCAGCAGCTTTCCCAACCGGTCGACCGCAAGCCGCTCGGCGTGATGAGCAGCCTACCCATCTATTGGGCTGAAGGGGCCTGACGATGGTGATCGAGGGCGGAGGACAGGCGCCCTGGGTTCGGAGCGCGCTTGAGTAACGTTACCAACTGTCGCCGCTCGATACGCTGGCAGCCGCGCCTGACGGGGAGGGCGGGCAGATCGACCCGCTTGCCGGGCTCGATCGGCTCCTGATCGCCCAGCCGCGCGGGCTCAGCCCCGCAGACAATGCCGCGCTCGACCAGTGGGTGCGCGGCGGCGGACGGCTGCTTTTCCTGCTCGATCCGATGCTGACCGGGCGATACGCTGTGCCGCTTGGCGATCCGAGCCATCCGGTGGCGATGGGACTCATACCGCCGGTCATGGTGCGCTGGGGTCTGGCGATGCAGTTCAACGAAGCCCAGTCATTGGAGGTTCGCTGCGAAAGCTATGGCAGCGGTTCCATTCCAGTGCTGCTGGCAGGCGAAATGCTTCTGGCGGATCCCGATCCGGAGGCAAGCGAAGAGGAACTGGCGGCGCGCGGCGATTGCCGAATCCTGGGCAGCGGGATCGCTGCGCAGTGCGATGTGGGGAAGGGACGAGTGACCCTCGTTGCCGATGCCGCATTGCTCGAATTTTCGGATCCGCCGGGCAAAGCGCCGGACCAGCTGCTCGAACTGGCCGAATTCGCCATCGATTAGAGACGGTTGCGCCGCATTCCGGGCGCGACTCATGACAATCGGGGCAATCGCGGGAAGCCTATCGCGCTTGCGACTCGCGAGTCGCGAAATCGACAGAAAAACAGGGGATTGCACGTAGGACTTGCCGCATCTGAATAAGAGTAGGCTGAAAAATACGAGAAATTATTCAAAGATAAATCAATTATTTACCACTTTATCCCGTAAATTCCCGTAAAAATCCCTTTCATCCCCATGCTACCCGCGATATTACCAAGGCCCATCGGACACAGAGTTTCGTTCGGCGCCTCCCTCTCGGAGTGCGCACCGCCTGCACTCGCGTGCAGGCGGTGGCGGCGAAGCTGTGTCCGTGGGGCAAAGGGGCCTCGGGGAACAGGGCGGAGGGGTACAAGTGTCTTTCGGAGGATATAGTGGACAGGCTTATTCGCCTTCGGGCGACAAGGGCCGTTTTGTCCTGCCTCCCAGCTTCCGCAAGGCGGTTAAGGAATCGTCTGACGGCCGCATCCTCTGCCTCGACAAGCACGATCGCTGGAATTGCCTCGTCGGCTTCGGCCTGTCGCGCAATGACGAACTCGAAGCCCAGCTCGATCGCGAGGAAGACCGCGCGCTGCGGCTCGGTCGCGACTTCGACCGCGACCTTCGCGCCACCCAGCTGTTTGGATTTGCCCAGGTGCCGTTCGATGACAGCGGGCGCTTCATTATGCCCGAGCACCTGCGAAGCCTTGGCCGTGTGGAAGACGGGCTCTATTTTCAGGGTGCGGGCCGCTTCTTCACGATCTGGAACCCTGTGGAACTCTCGCGCATGGGCGAGGAATGGGAAGCGGCGCAAGCCGCTTGTGCCAATCTCGTCGCCGAAGCGCAAGCCAAGGGCAAGGGGGGCGGCAAATGAGCCCCGCCGCCCCAGCAAGCGACGCCCCCCATATCCCCGTTCTTCTCGATGAAGTAATCGCTGCGCTCGACCCGCGGCCCGGCGATGTCATCGTAGATGCCACTTTCGGTGCGGGTGGATACACCCGCGCGCTGCTTGACCGCGGCGCGACCGTCCATGCCTTCGACCGCGATCCGGATGCGATCGCGCAAGGCTGCGTATGGGCCGAGGCGCGTACTACCCCTCCGCGCCTTGTACTCCATCCGCGGCGTTTTTCGGAGATGGTGGCGGCATTGGCTGAAGCTAGCATTGCGCAGGTCGATGGCGTGGCGATGGATATCGGCGTCTCGTCGATGCAGCTTGACCGGCCCGAGCGCGGCTTCGCCTTTTCGGTCGATGGCCCGCTCGACATGCGGATGAGCCAGGAAGGCGAAAGCGCAGCGGATTTTCTCAATACCGCCGCGGGATCGACCATCGCCGATGTGCTTTACGAATATGGCGAAGAGCGCCAGTCGCGCCGCGTCGCTCGGGCGATCGTGGCGGCGCGCCCGCTCCAAACTACTGGCGAGCTGGCCCGCGTGGTGCGCAAGGCGCTGGGCTACAAGCCGGGCGACAAGAAGGATCCTGCCACCCGCAGTTTCCAGGCGATTCGTATCCATCTGAATGGCGAGCTCGACGAGCTTCGCACCGGGCTCAATGCGGCCGAGCACGTTCTCCGCGCTGGCGGGCGGTTAGCGGTAGTGACCTTCCACAGCCTCGAGGACCGTATCGTCAAACGTTTCCTGCGCGATGCTGCGGGCCGCAACGGCGGTTCGCGCTATTTGCCCGAGAACGATGTGACGCCGCCGATCTTCACCGAAATTTCCAAGGGCATCCGCCCCTCCGAAGCGGAAATTGTCCGCAATCCTCGAGCCCGTTCCTCAACTTTGCGCCACGCGGTGCGCAGCGACGTACCGCCGAGAAAGGAGGCCGCTTGATCATGTCCGGATCCCGTTTGCACCAGATCGGCTGGCTGGCTGTTCTCGCGATATGCGGCAGCCTGTTCCTCGCGCTTAGTTTCCGCGTCCATGCGGTGAAGAGCGAAGTGTTGTTGGCGGAACGCCAGATCATCGCGCTTGAGCGCGAAACGCTGATGCTTGAAACCGAGTTCGAAGCGCGCGCCAACCAGCGCCAGCTCGCAGAATGGAACGAAGTCGACTTCGGATATCAGGCGCCGCGCGCGGACCAGTTCTTCGAAAGCGAACTCCAGCTGGCCAGCCTCAGCGCTCCGTTGGGCCCTGCCGCGCCCAGCCCGATCCGGGTGGCGCGTGCCGATACCGCAACCGATGGTGCTGCGCCTTCCGTTGCCCGGCCGATGGTTTCGCCAGTCTCCGGCCGCCCGGTGACGATGGCCTCTGCCGCCATGCCCAGTGCTACTGCCACGGTGGCGGAAGCCTTTGGCGAACTGCTGGCCGAAGCCTCACCGGTTCGTAGCGCACAGGCACGCACCTTGCTGAGTGCCGAGGCGGCTGAATGAACACACTAACGGCCAACGCGGCCATATCCTCGGGCAGAGTCGAACTGGTAGCATTCCGGCGCGAATCCCTCGTGCTGGCACGCTGGCGGGTACTGTGGATCGCGCTGGTCTTTGCAGCGGTCGCTGCAGCGGCGCTGCTGCGGATCGCCTATCTCGGGCTGGCCGATCACGGCACCACGCGCACTTCGCTTGAGGAAGCGCTTTTGCCGCCTCGCGGCGAAATAACCGATCGCAACGGCGTGCCGCTTGCGCGCGCTTTTCCAGCCTATGCGCTGTGGTACAATCCCAAGGCGCTGGGCGAAAGCGGCTCGTCCCTGGTCAAGTCGCCGCAGGAAGTTGCCGCGCGCCTTGCCGCAATCTTCCCCGAGCTCGACGAGATCGACGTTGCCGAGCGGCTCGCGGTGGGCAAGGCGGGCTACCTGCGCCGCCGCGTCCTGCCTGAGGACGCGAACAAGGTGCAGGCCATCGGCGAACTGGCGCTGGAAATGCCGCGCGAGAACGACAGGCACTATCCGCAAGGCATGCTCGCCGCGCATATCCTCGGCCATGTCACGTCTGACGGCGAGGGCAAGATCGGCATGGAGCAGGTGCTCAACGAGCGGCTGTCCAATCCGGCGACCCGCAGCACTCCCACACCGCTTTCGATCGACATCCGCGTGCAGGGCGCGCTTGAGGACGAATTGCGCCGCGGCATGCTGGCTGTCAACGCAATGGGTGCGGCAGGGATCGTGCTGGATGTCGACACGGGTGAAGTGCTTGCGCTCGCTTCGCTGCCGGAATTCGACCCCAATGCGGTGCGGAGCGAGGACCTGATCCTGAGCGATGAAGCCCACAAGCGCGGTGAAACGCCACGGGCATTCAACCGCGTAACCAACCAAGTCTATGAGTTGGGTTCCACCTTCAAGCCCTTGACCATGGCGGCGGCGATCGATGCGGGTGTGGTGAGCGACTTCGGCAAGCAGTGGAACGCCATGCCCGTCAAGGTCGGTCGATTCACGATCAAGGACCTCCACCCGCTGGGCGCTTCGCTCAACGTACCGCAGGCGCTGATCCACTCATCCAATACTGTCACTGCCAGGGTTGCCGACGAGCTTGGACCTGAGCGCTTGCGCCGCACGATGATGGATTTGGGCATGAACGAGCGGCCCTATATCGAGCTTCCCGCGCGCGGTTTCCCGCTGTGGCCGGGCAAGGATTGGGCACGGTTGACCAATATGACTGTCAGTTATGGCCATGGCATCGCGGTTACCCCGCTACACTTGGCCAGCGCCTATGCCGCCATGGTCAATGGCGGGATCTGGCGCCCCACCACTGTGCACAAGCTGGCGGCGCATGAGGTTCCGCGCGGCCGCCGGGTGTTCAAGGCATCGACCTCGTCGCGCATGCGACAGTTGCTGCGCATGATCACGCTTTACGGAACCGGCCGCAAGGCTGACGCGCCGGGCTTCCGCGTGGGCGGCAAGACCGGATCGGCAGAAAAGCCGGGAGCTGGCGGCTACAATCGCTCATCGCTGGTTTCCACCTTTGCCGCTGTCTTCCCGATGGACCGCCCGCGCTATGTCGTGGTGGCGATGCTTGACGAACCGCGCGGCACGATCGCCAGCTCGTTCCAGCGCACCGCAGGCTACACGGCCGCTCCGATCGTGGGCAAACTCGTGCCGCGGATCGGACCCCTTCTGGGTGTGCGCCCCGATACCAGCCGCGACGTTGATCTGACCGATCTCCAGGCGCTCGTGCCGGAGAAGGAATAATGAAGCTTGCGAGTTTGGCGGCAACTTCGGGAATTGCTCTCGCCGAAGCAGGTGATGCCGAAGTGACCGGCTTCGCGATCGATCATCGCAAGGTTGCGCCGGGCACTGTGTTCGGTGCCTTTCGCGGGGCGCGGGTGAACGGAGAGGACTTTACCCCGGCGGCGGTCGAGGCCGGGGCGGTGGCGGTGGTCGCACGACCTGAAGCCCCGGTTAAAGGCGCGGTCCATATTGCCGATGCCGAACCGCGCCGAGCCTTTGCGCGGCTGGCGGCAGCTTTTTTCACCCCGGTGCCGCGAGTGATCGTAGCGGTAACCGGCACCAATGGCAAAACCTCGATCGTCGAGATGACCCGCCAGCTGTGGCGCATGGGCGGCGAACACTCGGCCAGCATCGGTACCCTGGGGGTGACGACGTCTGACGAGAGCATTTCGACTGGCTTCACCACGCCGGATATCGTCACCTTCCTTAGCAATATGAGCGGGTTGGCATGCGAAGGCGTGACCCATGTCGCTTATGAGGCTTCGAGCCATGGGCTCGATCAGTTCCGCAACGAAGGGGTGCCGGTTGCTGCGGGCGCCTTCACCAATTTCACCCGTGATCACCTCGACTACCATGGTACGATGGAGGCCTATTTCGCTGCGAAGATGCGGCTTTTCGATGAGGTGCTACAGCCCGGGTCCGCTGCGGTAATCTGGCATGGCGAGGACGATAGCGAGTGGACTCGCCGGGCCATCGAGCATGCGCATAAAAGGTCGCTGCACGTGCTCACGGTGGGCGAGCAGGGCGAATTTATCCGCCTCCTCGCCCGTACGCCGACCCAGCTCGGCCAGACGCTGGATATCGAACACGAAGGTGCGCGGCACAACATCAATCTGCCGCTGATCGGTGCCTACCAGGTGGCCAACGCGCTGGTCTCTTGCGGACTGGCGATTGCGACCGGCAGTCCCGCTGGCCAGGTTCTGGATTCAGCGAACCGTTTGCAGCCGGTGCGCGGACGGTTGGAGCGGGCGGCGATAACCGCCAAAGGCGCGCCGATCTATGTCGACTATGCACATACGCCCGATGCGATGGAGGCCGCTATTGCGGCGTTGCGCCCCCACGTCGAAGGCCGATTGATCACTGTATTCGGTGCGGGCGGCGACCGCGACAAGGGCAAGCGTGCGCCGATGGGTGCAGCGGCCGCTGCCGGTAGCGACGTGGTGATCGTGACCGACGACAACCCGCGCGGCGAAGAACCCTCGTCGATCCGGGCATCCGTTCTTGCGGAAGCGCCCGATGCCATCGAGATTGGCGACCGGCGTACCGCGATCGCTGAAGCGATCCGCATGGCAGGCGCGCAGGACATTGTGCTGGTGGCAGGCAAAGGTCACGAGCAGGGACAGATAATCGGGTCAGGAGAGTCTATGCGGATATTGCCGTTCGACGACGTGCAGGTGGCGCGCGAGTGCGCCGGGGTGGAGGTGACGCAATGAACGCTATGAGGGCATTGCGCGCATGGCCCGGCGACCAGCGCGATGCGCTGCCCCTAGCGCTGTGGAGCTCGGAAGAGATTGCCACGGCCACTGGAGGTGTCGCCAGCCATGATTTCCTGGCTTCCGGCGTCGAAATGGATTCGCGCGACGTACGCCGTGGCGACCTGTTCGTCGCACTCAGCGGCGAAGCAATGGACGGCCATCGCTTCCTGCCGCAGGCCTTCGCCAATGGCGCGGTGGCTGCGATCGTGGATCGTCCGGTCGAATACCCGCATGTTCTCGTGAAGGATACCGCCGCCGCACTCCATGCGATCGCCGCCGCTGCCCGCGAGCGCGCACATGCGGTGCGCATCGGCGTGACCGGATCGGTCGGTAAGACCGGGGTCAAGGAAGCGATCTTCCTCGCGCTCGACCGCGCCAGCCGCGGCGCCGCGCACCGCAGCGTGCGCAGCTACAACAACCATGTGGGCGTGCCGCTCACACTTGCGCGGATGCCTGCGCGCAGCCGCTTCGGCGTATTCGAGATGGGCATGAACCATGCAGGTGAAATGCGCGTTCTCAGTGCGCATGTGCGCCCCCACGTCGCGCTGATCACCACCATTGCCCCGGCGCATATCGAGAACCTCGGAAGCATGGAGGCGATCGCCGCTGCCAAGGCCGAGATCTTTGAATCGTTGATGCCCGGCGGCACTGCGGTGATCCCGGCTGATAGCCCCTGGGCCGCGCAGTTGTGCGAAGCGGCAAAGAAATATGCAGCGAAGGTCCTGACCTTCGGCAGTTCACCCGACGCCAATGTGCGCCTGCTCGATGCCATCCCCAGCGTCAATGGCGGATCGCTGGTAACGGCCGATCTGGGCGACACACGGCTTTGCTATTCGGTGGCCGAGCCGGGCGAGCATTGGATCGCCAATTCGCTCGGCGTCATGGCGGCAGTACAGGCGGCGGACGGCGATCTTGGCGCCGCGGGGCTTGCCTTGGCCGAAATGGGCGGGCTGAAAGGTCGCGGCGCGCGCCATCAGCTGGCGGTGCCGGGAGGCAAGGCGCTGCTGATCGACGAGAGCTACAACGCCAACCCGGCTTCGATGCGCGCGACCTTGCGCCAGTTGGGGCAGACTCCGGCCACGAGGCGGATCGCCGTACTCGGCAGCATGAGGGAATTGGGAGACTTCGGGCCAAATTTCCATGCCCAGCTGGCAAAGCCGCTCGCGGAGGCCAAAGTCGACTACGCGATTCTGGTGGGCGACGAGATGCACGCGCTGGCGCGGGAATTGGGGAAAGCCGGTGCAGTATCGCTTGGCATAACCGCCGGCTTCGCCCATTGCGCTAACCCAGCCGAAGCGATCGCGGCGCTCAAGGAATTCGGCATCACTGCTGGTGATGCGATTTTGGTAAAGGGCTCCAACTCGGTCGGACTCGGCGCGCTGGTGTCACACTTCACGGGTCTTTCCGCAGCCGGGACCTAGGATTATCGCATGCTCTACCTGATCGCCGAATGGCTGGGTTTCGAAGGCGTTTTCAACCTCATACGCTACCAGACCTTTCGTGTCGGAGCCACGCTGATTACAGCCCTGTTCATCGGCCTGCTGATCGGCCCGCGCTTCATCAACTTGCTACGCGTACGTCAGGGCAAGGGCCAGCCTATCCGTGAGGACGGGCCCCAATCGCACCTCGCCAAGCGCGGTACGCCGACGATGGGCGGATTGATGATTCTGGTTTCGCTCACGCTTTCGCTGCTTTTGTGGATGGACTTGGACAATCCGCTTGTATGGGCATGTTTTGCGGTGACTATCGGCTTTGGGATGATCGGTTTCTTAGACGATTACGACAAGGTCTCTAAATCGAGCCATCGCGGTGTGTCTGGGCGGGTGCGCCTGTTGCTCGAATTCGTGGTTGCCGGCATTGCTTCGTGGCTCATCGTGAGCCAGGTCAGCACCAATCTCTACGTGCCCTTCCTCAGCGGGGTGTCGATCCCGCTCGGGCCGTTTTATTTCCTCTTCGCGGCGACGATCATCGTCGGATTCGGCAATGCTGTAAATTTGACCGATGGGCTTGACGGCCTCGCGATCATGCCGGTGATCATCGCGGCGGGCACTTTCGCGATCATCGCCTATCTCGTGGGCCGGGTCGACTTCTCAGCCTATCTCGGCATTCCGCACGTTCCGGGCGCGGGCGAACTCGCAATTTTCTGTGCGGCGATCATGGGCGCGGGGCTCGCCTTCCTGTGGTTCAATGCGCCGCCGGCAGCAGTTTTCATGGGCGATACGGGCAGTCTTGCGCTTGGCGGCGCTCTGGGCGCGATTGCCGTGGCAAGCCATCACGAAATCGTCCTGCTGATCGTGGGCGGGTTGTTCGTGGTCGAAACCGCCAGCGTGATCATCCAGGTGTTCTGGTTCAAGCGCACCGGCAAGCGCGTGTTCCGCATGGCGCCGATCCACCACCATTTCGAGCAGCTTGGCTGGAACGAAAGCAAGGTCGTGATCCGGTTCTGGATCATCGCGATCGTGCTGGCGATGGCGGGCCTGGCAACGCTGAAGCTGAGGTGACGCGAAGGTGATCACCTCTTCCGCCTTCCACGGAAAGAAATACGCAGTGTTGGGACTCGCGCGTTCGGGCGCTGCGACGGTCGAAGCCTTGCTGGCGAGCGGGGCGCAGGTGCTGGCATGGGACCGGCAGGACAATGCGCGCGCGCCGTTCGAGGGGCGCTGCGAACTGGCCGATCCGATCGAAGCGGACCTTACCGGCTTCGCCGGGGTGGTGGTGTCGCCCGGCGTGCCGCTCAATACTCATCCTATTGCCGGCCACGCCGCAAGGTTCGGCGTGCCGTTGATCAGCGACATCGAGCTGTTTGCGCAGGCGCGAAGTGGGCTGCCGCCGCACAAAGTAGTGGGCATCACCGGCACCAATGGCAAATCGACCACGACCGCGCTGGTGCATCACTTGCTTGAAACGGCGGGTGTCCCGTCGCGAATGGGCGGGAACATCGGCCTGCCGATCCTGGCGCAAGATCCGCTGCCTGAAGGCGGTGTCTATGTGCTCGAACTGTCGAGCTACCAGATAGATTCGACCTTCAGTCTTGCCAGCGATGTCGCGGCGTTGAGCAACATCACACCGGACCACCTCGATCGCTACGAGGGTTTCGAGGCTTATGCCGCTTCAAAGGCCAGGCTGTTTTCCATGCAGCGGCCTGAACAACTCGCTGTGTTCGGCTGTGCAGACGAGCCCACATCGGCGATCCACGCCCGCGAAGCTGCGCGGCGGGAAGCGGGGCGCGCTGTATGTGCGGACCGGTCTGCGCTGGCGCCGCTCCAGCCCGCTTTGCCGGGACTTGCAGGCCCGCACAATCTAGAAAATGCCGCGCTTGCGGTGGCGATGGTCGAGGAACTTGGCGTCGCCCGTGCGCAATGGCAGGAAAGCCTCGCTAGTTTTCACGGGTTGCCGCACCGAATGGAGATGGTGGGCCTGCACGCCGACGTGCTGTTCATCAACGACAGCAAGGCCACCAATCCCGACAGCACTGCCCCTGCGCTGGCGGCCTATCCACCCGATCCCGCGATCAACAATGGCGCGCCGCGCATCCACTGGATCGTCGGCGGGCTGCCCAAGGAGGATGGGCTCGGACCTTGTGAGCAGCACCTCGGCAATATCGCCGCCGCTTATGCGATCGGCGAGGCTGGGCCGCGCTTTGCCGAGCTGCTTGCTCCGCATGTCCATGTCGAGCGTGCCGAGATGATGTGCGAGGCTGTGACGCGCGCGTTTGCGCGCGCGCGGCCAAGCGAAGTCATACTGCTTTCGCCCGCCTGCGCCAGTTTCGACCAGTTCCGCGACTATGAAGCGCGCGGTGCGTATTTTCGTCAGTTGGTGGCCGCGCTCACCGGAACGGGCGAGGAGGTCACGGAACCGCTCGCCAGGGGAGAAACCGCATGAGCTCGGTCAAGCCCTATATCCCGCATCAGCGCGCGCGAAGGGCCGGCCCGAACGCGCTGCTGCAGATCGACTGGCGCGCCGAGTTGCGCATCTGGTGGCGCGAAGTCGACCGGGTGGCCTTGGCGCTTGTGCTGCTGTTGGCGCTGGTCGGCACCGGCGCGGTCGCGGCAGCTTCGCCTGCCAGCGCGAGCCGACTCTCGAACTCCGAAGTGCGGCTCGACGATTTCTATTTCTTCAAGCAGCATATCGTGTGGCAGACGCTGGGCATGAGCGTGATGCTTGGCGCCTCCATGCTGTCGCGTGAGCGGGCGCGACAGGCTGGCGTGCTGCTGGCATCTGCCATGCTGGTGCTTCTAGCTTTGGTCCCGTTGATCGGTTTCGAAGTGAACGGCGCGCAACGCTGGATCAATCTCGGCTTTTCGTTCCAGCCCTCCGAGTTCCTGAAGCCAGCATTTGCGATATTGCTCGCCTGGATATTGAGCTTGCGCTTGCGCGATCCGGACTTGCCGGTGCTCGCTTTCGCCTCGGCTGTTTTGGTCCTTGTCGCCATGCTGATGATGATGCAGCCCAACCTTGGAGACACCATGTTGTTCGCCGGGATCTGGTTCGTGCTGGTGTTGCTGTCTGGGGTCAGCGTGCAGCGGCTCAGTGCATTGGTCGGCGTAGGTATAGTCGGTCTGACAGCCGCCTATTTCCTCTACGACAATGCTCGACACCGGATCGATTCCTTCCTTGGCGGGGGTACCGCCTTCGACCAGGTCGACCTGGCCGAACGAACGCTTCTGGCTGGCGGCTGGACCGGTACCGGGCTATGGCTGGGCATTCGCAAGATGAACCTGCCTGAAGCACATACGGACTATATTTTCTCGGTGATCGGCGAGGAATTCGGCCTGCTTGCCTGTGCGGTGGTGGTGATCCTGTATTTCGCCCTGCTGTGGAGGGTGTTGCTGCGGCTGGTTGACGAGGACAACCTTTTCGCGGTGCTGGCAGGCTCCGGCCTGGTCGCGGCGATCGGCGGACAGGCCTTCATCAACATTCTTGTGAACCTGCAGCTGTTCCCGTCGAAAGGGATGACGCTGCCGCTGGTCAGCTATGGCGGTTCCTCGACCATCGCCGTGTGCCTCACGGTCGGGCTGTTGCTGGCGATCACCCGCCGCAATCCGTTCCTGCGGCGCGAGACGCCGGGGCTCAAGGCGATGCTCGAACGGCGGGAGGATGCGGCATGAGCGGCTATATTCGTACCGGCGCCAGCCGCCACTATGTCCTCGCCGCTGGTGGCACCGGCGGGCACCTGATCCCGGCCTTTGCGCTGGCGAAAGAGCTGGACCGGCGCGGGCACCATGTCGCGCTGATCACCGATGAGCGGGGCGCTGCGATCCCCGGCAAGCCCGATTTCTTAACTGCGCATGTGATCCCGGCAGGCCGCTTCGGCAAGAACCCGCTGCGTTGGCTGGGTGGGATCAAGGCCGTGCTCGAAGGGCGCGCAATGGCGCACCGCCTGTTCGACACTTTCGCGCCGAGCGCGGTGGTGGGCTTTGGCGGCTATCCGGCTTTTCCGGCAATGCTGGCGGCGACGGGCGCGGGCATCCCCGCGGTGATCCACGAACAGAATGCAGTGCTGGGGCGCGTCAACCGCCTGCTGGCAGGCCGGGTGGATGCGATCGCCACGTCCTATGACGAGGTCGAGCGGCTCAAGCACAAATTCATCGACAAGGTGCATATAGTGGGCAACCCGGTGCGCCCAGAAGTGCTCGCGCTGCGCGACGAGGATTACCCACCCTTTACCGAAGACGGCTTGCTCAAGGTGCTCGTCACCGGCGGCAGCCAGGGCGCGCGTGTGCTGTCGGAAGTGGTGCCCGATGGGCTTGCCATGCTGCCGCCCGCGCTGCGCCACCGGCTGCAGGTGACGCAGCAATGCCGGGCCGAAGATCTCGAACGCGTGCGCGAACGATATCGTGCGCATGACATCCCGGCAGAGCTTGGCTCCTATTTCGAGGAAATGGACGCCCGGCTGGCCGAATGCCATTTGTTCATCGGCCGCGCCGGCGCTTCGACCATTGCCGAGCTTACGGCTGTAGGCCGCCCGGCGATCCTGGTCCCGCTGCCGATCGCCACCGACGACCATCAGGCCGCAAATACGCGCGAAATGGTGAAGGCGGGCGGGGCGCGGATGATCCGCCAGCCCGCGGTCACGGTGAAGGAAGTCACCGGCTGGGATGACAAGGACAATCGCGAACGCGTCGCTCAGTCCGACGCATTCCAGAAGCTGTCGAAGGATATTTCGCTCCAGATCCAGGCAATGGCTATGGCGCCGCAGACGCTGGCCAATGCCGCACATGCGGCGTGGAACTGCGGGCGGCCGCATGCCGCGCGCGATCTTGCCGACCTTGTCGAAGGTTTTGGCGGGATCGACCTGATGGACGTGATCCGCGTCGGCAGCGCAAGCCTTGAGCGCAATGGCGAAGGCGCACCCGCTACTGGCGTGGCCAATCGGGATCGCGCGCTATGAAAGGCGTCGGCACCGATATCGGGGTGATCCATTTCGTCGGCATCGGCGGGATCGGCATGTCGGGCATCGCCGAGGTGATGCACAACCTCGGTTATCAGGTGCAGGGTTCGGACATCGCCGAAAGCGCAAGTGTCGAGCGGCTGCGCGCGCGTGGGATCGAGGTCAAGATCGGCCATGCGCGCGAGAATCTCGATGGCGTGGCCGTGGTGGTAACTTCCACCGCCGTGCGCCGTGCCAACCCCGAAGTTGCGGCGGCGTTGGAAGCGCGCATTCCCGTGGTTCGCCGCGCGGAAATGCTGGCCGAGCTGATGCGGTTGAAATCGACCGTCGCGGTGGCCGGCACGCATGGCAAGACCACCACCACCAGCATGATCGCGGCGCTGCTCGATCGCGGCCGGATCGATCCCACCGTGATCAATGGCGGGATCATCGAGCAATATGGCTCGAACGCGCGCCTTGGCGCTTCCGACTGGATGGTGGTCGAAGCCGACGAAAGCGACGGCAGCTTCCTGCGGCTTGACGGGACGATAGCGGTAGTCACCAATATAGATCCCGAGCATCTCGACCATTACGGTGATTTCGAGGGCGTGAAGCGCGCATTCGTGGAGTTCATCCACAACGTGCCTTTCTATGGCGCCGCGGTGTTGTGCATCGACCATCCGGAAGTGCAGGCGGTGATCGGCCAGGTGCGCGACCGTAAGGTGGTGACATACGGTTTCTCGCTGCAAGCCGATATTTGTGGGGTCAATGTCAGGCCCGACGCGGGCGGGAATTTGTTCGACGTGATCGTGCGCCAGCGCGGCGTGGAAGACCGCCGCATCGAAGGCGTACGCTTGCCTATGCCGGGCCGTCACAACGTGCAGAATGCGCTCGCCGCTATCGCGGTGGCGATCGAGATGGGCTGCGGCGACGAAGTGATCCGCGAAGGTTTCGGCGCGTTCGGCGGGGTACGGCGGCGCTTCACCAAGGTGGGTGAAATCCCGCTCGATAGCGGACGAGCCACGGTGATCGACGACTATGCGCATCACCCGGTCGAAATTCAGGCCGTGCTTGCCGCCGCGCGCGAAGCGGTTGGCGGCGCGAATGGCGGGCGCGTGATTGCTGTCGCGCAGCCGCACCGCTTCACCCGTTTGCGCGACCTGATGGATGAATTCCAGACCTGCTTCAACGAAGCAGACCGCGTGTTAGTAACACCGGTCTACACCGCCGGTGAGGAGCCGATCGAAGGCGTCAGTGCCGAAGCGCTGGTGGCCGGGCTCAAGTCGCGCGGGCACCGTTCTGCTGCGACCGTGGCCGACCAGGCCAAACTGGCGCAGGTGCTGGCGGGCGATCTCAAGGCAGGCGACTTCGTCGTGTGCCTGGGCGCGGGCGACATCACCAAATGGGCGGCGGGGCTGGCTGATGCGATCGCAGCGCGGAGGGGTGCGTGATGGCGTCCGAGGCCTTGCCGCAAGCGATGCCTGCGGTGCGCGGCAAGCTCACTCCCAATGCGCCGCTGGCCAAGCTGGTCTGGTTCAAGACCGGTGGCTGCGCCGATTGGCTGTTCGAGCCGGCAGATGCAAACGACCTTTCCGATTTCCTGCGTTCGCTCGATCCGGCCATCCCCGTGATGGCGCTTGGTTTCGGATCCAACATGATCGTGCGCGATGGCGGCGTGCCGGGTGTGGTGATCCGGCTGGGCAAGGCGTTTGCAGGTGTCGAACGGATCGATTTCACTACCTTGCGCTGCGGCGGCGGGGCCAGCGGCATATTGGCTTCCTCGACCGCCCGCGATGCAGGGATCGGTGGGCTCGAGTTCCTGCGTTCGATCCCGGGCACGGTCGGCGGCTTCGTGCGGATGAATGGCGGGGCCTACGGCCGCGAGGTCAAGGATGTCCTCATTGTCTGCGATTTGGTGCTGCGCAGCGGCCAGCGCAAATTCCTTTCGCCCGAAGATCTTGCCTATACCTATCGCCACTCGGAACTGCCCGAAGGCGCGGTAGTGATCTCCGCGACCTTCCGCGGCAATATCGACAGCCCCGAGGCGATCCAGGCCGAAATGGATCGCATTGCCGTCGCGCGCGAAGCGTCGCAGCCGCTGCGCACGAAGACCGGCGGCTCGACCTTCAAGAACCCCGAGGGGCTGAAGGCGTGGCAATTGGTCGATGAGGCGGGTTGTCGCGGCCTGACGGTCGGCGGGGCGCAGGTTTCCGAGAAGCACACCAACTTCCTGATCAACACGGGCGACGCCACCAGCAGCGACATTGAGGCGCTGGGCGAGGAAGTGCGCCGCAGGGTCATGCAAAACTCGGGCGTCGAGCTCGAATGGGAAATTCAACGAGTAGGACGCAAGTGACGCTTCCCAAATTTCATGTTGTTGTTTTGATGGGCGGCTGGGCCAACGAGCGTGAGGTCTCGCTGATGAGCGGCAATGGCGTCGCCGCTGCGCTGGAATCGCGCGGGCACCGCGTCACAAGGATCGACATGGATCGGCAAATTGCCGCACGGCTGGCCGAGGCCGCGCCCGATGTCGTCTTCAACGCGCTCCACGGTGTGCCAGGCGAAGACGGCACCGTGCAGGGCATGCTCGACCTGATGGGCATCCCCTATACCCATTCGGGGCTCGCCACTTCGGTGATCGCGATCGACAAGCAGCTGACCAAGCAGGCGCTCGTGCCGCATGGCATCCCCATGCCGAGCGGGCGGATCATGAAGAGCGCTGATCTTTTTAAGAGAGATCCGATCGCGCGCCCCTATGTGCTCAAGCCGGTCAACGAAGGCTCTTCGGTCGGGGTGGCGATCGTCACCGCCGATGGGAATTACGGCAACCCGATCGATCGCTCTGTGCCGGGCCCATGGCAGAAGTTCGAAGAGCTTCTGGCCGAACCCTATATCCGCGGGCGCGAGCTCACCACCGCGGTGCTGGACGAGTCGGGCGGGCCGCGCGCACTCGGAGTGACCGAGTTAAGGCCCAAATCGGGCTTCTACGATTTCGATGCAAAATATACTGACGGACTGACCGAGCACGTGTACCCTGCCGATATTCCGGCAAAGATTGCTACGCTGTGCTGCGAATATGCGGTGCGCGCGCACAAGCTGCTCGGCTGCCACGGCACCAGCCGCACCGATTTCCGCTGGGATGACGAGCAGGGCGAAAGCGGGCTGTTCGTGCTGGAGACGAATACCCAGCCCGGGATGACGCCGCTCAGCCTCGTGCCCGAACAGGCGCGCCACGCCGGCATGAGCTATGCCGACCTGGTAGAAGCCATCGTCGAGGAAGCGCTGCAACGGATGGCGCCGGGAAAACTGGCGGGAGGCGCCGGTGACGACGATTAGGCGATCGGCCAAGGGCGTAAGGCGCGTCGCGCGCGCAAATGATCGCGCGAACAAGGCGCGCAAGGCCCGCGGCACCACCAGTCGCATTATCGACTGGCTGATGGGCTTGCTGCCCTTCACCGAAGAGCAGCTGCATCGCATCTTCCTGGTGCTCATTATCGCGGCCGCCGTGGCTCTTGCCTGGTTCATCGCCACGCTCGCGGGCGTACCGTCGATGGCGCAGGCGCAGCTAGCACATCTCGCGTCCAATGCCGGTTTCGAAGTGCGCCATGTGCGGGTGAGCGGTGTCGAGCGCATGAACCAGGACCGCGTCTACGAACGCGTACTGGGCGAGCGTGACCGACCCATGCCGCAAGTCGACATCGAAACGATCCGTTCGGACTTGCTGCAGCTGCCCTGGGTCAAGGATGCGCGGGTCTCGCGGCAATTGCCCGGCACGCTGGCGATCGACATCGTCGAGCGGCAGCCGCATGCGGTGCTGCAGAAGGCAGACCGCCAGGTGCTGGTCGATGTCGCAGGCAATGAGCTGGAGCCGGTCAGCCGCAATGCAATCGGCGAGCGGCTGCTGATCTCGGGCCCCGGCGCAGCGCGCCAGGTTGGCTCGCTCGACCGCCTGCTCGAAGCCGCACCCGCACTGAGGCCGCAGGTGGGCGCCGCCGAATGGGTCGGCAACCGGCGCTGGAACCTTACTTTCAGGACCGGGCAGGTACTCGCGCTGCCGCAGGGCGATGATGAGGCCGCCGCGGCGCTAGTGTCATTCGCCCGGCTCGACGGGCAGAACCGCCTGCTGGGCGGCGAAGTCTCGACATTCGACATGCGCGCGCCGCCGCGCATCTACATGCGCATTCCCGGCCGTGCGGACCAGGTGCTGAACGCCAAGAAAGAAGGGGCCCCCTGATGGCAGCGACGCGATTCACGCGTTATTTCGGGGCGGTCAACACCGGCTCTTTCCGGATCTCGGCCATGATCATGGGCCAGACCGAAAGCGGCGAGTTGCAGGTGCTGGGGTCGGGTCACCGCGCCTCGAACGGGATCAAGCGCGGCTATGTCACCGACATGGCGGCTGCGACCTACGCCATACGCGACGCGGTCGAGCGCGCCGAGAAGAACGCGGGTACCAGCGTGCAGAGCGTGTGGGTCGGTTGCGCCGGGGCAGGACTCGCCAGCCAGGTCGCGAAGGTAGAGATCGACATTGGCGGGCGCCGGATCGAGGAAGAAGATATCGAGCACCTGCTGATCGCCGCGCGCGATACGATCCAGCCCGACGGGCGGATGGTACTGCACGCGCAGCCAGCGCATTACACTCTCGATGGCGCACATGGCGTGGCCAATCCCAAGGGGCTCCATGCCGAGCGGCTGGGGGTCGATATCCACGTGATGCTGGCGGACGGGGCGCCTGTCCGCAACCTCACCGAAGCGGTGCAGAACGCACATCTCGATGTCGAAGCAGTGGTTGCCGCCCCGCTTGCTGCAGGTTACGCCTGCCTCAGCGAGGAAGAGCGCGAATTGGGCGTCGCTCTGGTCGAGATCGGCGGGGAAGTGACCAATGTCGCGGTCTATGCAGCGGGCATGCTGCTGGGGCTGAGAGCGCTCCCCTATGGTTCGGGTGACATCACCGATGCGATCGCTTCGGCCTTCGGAATTCGCCGATTCCAGGCGGAACGGCTCAAATGCGTTTCGGGATCGGCCATCGCTAGCCCGACCGACCACCGCGAGATGATCCCGGTCAACGGGCCGGGCGACGACCAGACCGGACCAGTCGCTCGCGGAGCCGATGACAAGAACCGCGTGGCGCGGGCAGAACTGGTCTCGATAGTTACGCAGCATTTGTCGCGGCAGACCGATGAGATCGGCCGTGCGCTGAAGTCGATGGGGTTCAGTGGAGTGCGTGGTGGCCAGGTCGTGATGACCGGCGGCGGTGCCGAACTCGCAGGTCTTGCCGAATTCGCGCAAGGGGCGCTGGGGATGCCTGTCCGCATTGGGCGCCCGCCGGCGTTGACCGGTCTACCGGAGGCGCATGCCACGCCCGGTTTCACCACTTTGGCAGGGCTGTGCGTCTATGCGGCAGACGATCCGGTCGACATTCGTTCGATCGGCGAAGCGAGCGCGCCGATCACGCTGCTGGGAGGGGCTTTGGGCCTCAGTCGGCTGTGGCGGGCGCTGAAAGAAGGATTCTGACGTGGGAAAGGGCGCAACCCCGGCTCTTAACCACTGTGGATAAGGGTTTTTGGGCTATCAACGGTATAGCTCCTTTGTGTCAAACACAGGTTAAAGGTTAATTGGGCCGTGGTGCGCCCGGAGGACTAACGTCATGAGTATCAATATCGGACCTGCATCGAGCGACGATCTGCGCCCCAGGATCACCGTGATCGGGATCGGTGGCGCGGGCGGCAATGCCATCGCCAACATGATCGAGGCCGAGATCGAGGGCGTCGACTTCATCGCCGCCAACACCGATGCGCAGGCGCTGGCCATGTCGAAGGCGGCCACCAAGATCCAGCTGGGTCCGGACATTACCGGCGGTTTGGGCGCAGGCGCGCGTCCCGAAGTGGGCAAGGCCGCGGCCGAGGAAACCGTGGCGGAGATTGAAGACGCGCTCGATGGCGTCAACATGTGCTTCATCGCAGCCGGCATGGGTGGCGGCACCGGCACCGGGGCTGCCCCGGTTATCGCCGAAGCTGCACGCCGCAAGGGTGTATTGACCGTGGGAGTGGTGACCAAGCCATTCCTGTTCGAAGGCACACGTCGCATGCGTTCGGCCGACTCCGGGATCGAGGAGTTGCAGAAGCATGTCGACACTCTGATCGTGATCCCGAACCAGAACCTGTTCCTGATCGCCAAGGCCGAAACCACCTTCAAGGAAGCCTTCTTGCTGGCCGACGAGGTGCTGCAACAGGGCGTTCGTTCGATCACCGATCTGATGGTGATGCCAGGGCTGATCAACCTCGACTTTGCCGACGTGCGTTCAGTGATGAGCGAAATGGGCAAGGCCATGATGGGCACTGGCGAGGGCGAGGGCGAGAATCGCGCGCTGGAAGCCGCCGAACGCGCCATCGCTAATCCGCTGCTCGACGGCGTCAGCATGCAGGGCGCCAAGGGCGTAATCATCTCGATCATTGGCGGTGAAGACATGCGCCTGCTCGAAGTCGACGAAGCGGCCAACCACATTCGCGAGCTGGTGGACGAAGACGCCAATATTATCTGGGGTTCTGCATTCAATCCCGATCTCGAAGGACGGATCCGCGTTTCGGTCGTTGCCACCGGCATCGACCAGCATGCCGTTCAGCGCCTGCCAGACAGCACGCCTGTGTCGCTGGGGGCGGCGCGCCCGCCGAAGCGGCCTGCGCTCGATTGGCCGATTGAGCCGGAAGCATCCGCACCCCTGCCCGCGCCTGAACCCGAGCCCGAATCCGAACCGATCGAGCAAGAGCCGTTCGAACTGGCTATGGAGGCTGCGGCCGAACTGGTCGCCAAGCCCGAATATGACTATGAGGAAGAGGGAACGTCCGAGCCCTTCGACCTGAACGGAATGCAGGTCGGCGATGACATGGGTGACGATTATGACGGCGACGATGTCGATGGGATAGTCGATGCGCTGGCTGGCCTGCGAAACGAAGAGAACGACCCCTATGCGGACGATCTGCGCGCGGGCCGCGGTGGCTATTATGGCGGTGCCGGAGACGACATGCTCGACCTCACCTCCGAAGCGCCCGCGCCTGACGATTTCGGCGCCAGCGAGCCCCAGCAGGGCGGCAGCCGTCGCGCGTCGATACTCGGCGGTGGCGGAGAAGGCGCAGGTGGCGGCGGCGGCGCTCCAGCGGCGGCTGTCGGCGGCAGCACGCTTTTCGAACGTATGGCCAATTTATCGCGCGGCGTCGGTCGTTCCGACGACGATGACGAAGGCGAAGGTGAGGGTGGCGATGACAATGGTTCCTCGCTCAGCATTCCGCGTTTCTTGGGCCGTCAGAACAACCAGTAAGCCCGGCGCTATCCGTCTGCGCGTTCGCCAGCCGTCCAGCTGGCGTGGGCTGCGAACACCCGTTCACACTGGCTTTGGCAGCTGGAAAATGCCCGCATGTTACCTTGTCCTACCGCTTGCGATTGCCGCGGCAACCTTGAGTGCAAGCCTTGCTGATCCACTGGCCGCTCAGCAAACTGCGAGCGGCGCCACTTCGCGCGAAGTTGTGCAATCATTTCCCACGCCCGAAGTCGAGCGGCTTCGTGCGGCGCTGCAGCGGCTGGCGACCGAAGCGGAGAGCGTCGATGCCCTGGTCGATGCGGGCGATGCCTCGCTGGCGGTAGGTGATCTTGAGGCGTCGCTTGGCTTTTTCGGTCGTGCACTGGAGCTCTCGCCGGAGAACGCGCGGGCGAAGCTCGGACTCGCATCGGTCTATTTGCGCTCGCGCAGGCCGGTCGAGGCGCTCCAGATGTTCGCGGAGGCTGAGCGTGCAGGCGCACTAACGGACGCCTTCTTTGGCGATTTGGGCCTGGTGCAAGATCTTGTTGGTAACAACGCGCAGGCGCAACAGAGCTATCGCACCATGCTGGCAACTAAGCCCGGCGACGATGAAACGCGCCGCCGACTGGCGATAAGCCTGGCCATTTCGGGCGATCGCGCCGGGTTCGAAGCGGCTTTGTTGCCGATGTTGCAGCGCCAGGATCTTGCCGCCCATCGCGCGCGCGCTTTCGGGCTCGCGATCCTTGGCGACATTAAGGAAGCAACCGCGCTAGCCAACCGGCTCATGCCGCCCGACCTTGCAAGCCGCATGGCTCCCTATCTCGATTGTATGCCGCGCCTCACTCGCGCCCAGCAGGCGGCTGCGGCCAATCTCGGCATTTTCCCGAGCGCCGCAGAAATCGGGCGGGACGATCCCAGAATCGCACGGTTGGCCAGCTCTGCCGACCGATCCGCTGCGAAAGCCGACGATCGCCTTGCTCCTCGCGGTACGCCGCTAGGCGAACGGACAACGCCCACCCGTGCCCGGCCGACAACGCAACAGTCAGAAGCGAGCAGCCGCCTGGCGCAGGTCAGCCGCGAACAGGCCACGGCGCGGCCCTCCAGCGTGTCCGAAGCCTTCATTGAACTCGCTGGGCCGGTTTCTGCTGCGCGCAAGCCGGGCGAGGGCGCGGTCGACATCACGGCGATCGAAATTCCGCGCGAATCGCGCGAGCGACCCAAACCCGCCAAGCCCGCTCCCCCGGCACACCCCAGCCGCCATTGGGTGCAGCTGGCCACCGGGCGCGACCGCGATGCTCTGAGCTTCGACTGGCGGCGTATGGCACGCAAGGCGCCCGACCTGCTCGGCAAGCGGTCACCCTATGTCGTGCGCTGGGGGCAGGCAAACCGGTTGCTGGCCGGTCCGTTCCCGACGCAGGATGCGGCAAGGGAGATGGTGCGGGCCTTGCGCCAGCAAGGGTTTGACAGCTTTACCTATACAAGCCCGACTGGTGAAAAAATCATTGAATTGAAATGACGAATCCTGAACTCGCTTGTTTCTTTGCACAGGCTTTGAACAGGCGAATTTTGTTCTCCCCAGCCGCTGGCTTGCCAGCCATTGCCTTTCCCCACCCGGCCAAGGCAATCAGCGCAACGATGCAATCGAAGAACCTCCTCGCATGAGACCGCGCGAAGTCGAATATCGCAATTCGGACGATGCTGCGCCGGTAGAGATGCTGGCTGCGCTTTTCGAGGCGCGTGGCTGGGCTTTCGAGATCACCGCCGAGGACGAGCTCGCCGGTGAAGTTCAGGGCAGCTGGGCGAAGTACCAGCTCAAGGCGATCTGGCGCAGCGAGGACAATGTCCTCCAGCTCTTGTGCCTGCCCGATATCCGGGTGACGCAGGACAAGCGGCAGCAGGCCTACGAGCTGCTGGCGCTGGTCAATGAGCAGATGTGGCTCGGCCATTTCGATATCTGGTCTAATGGCAGCGTGCTGCTTTATCGCCATGGCGCCTTGCTGGGCGACGAGGGGCTGCTCAGCATCGACCAGGCGCAGGCGCTGGTCGAGACCGCGATCGACGAGTGCGATCGCTTCTACCCCGCGTTCCAATTCGTGCTTTGGGGCAACAAGAGCCCGCGCAGCGCACTCGAAAGCGCGCTTGTCGATGCGGCGGGGGAAGCCTAGTCCTGCGTCGAAATAGCCGGGGCTGAGGTGCGGGAATGGCCGAGTTCGAAAAGCTGCTGATCGTCGGATGCGGCAATATGGGCGGCGCGATGCTGGCCGGCTGGCTGGCGGCAGGCGAGGATCCGGCACGCTTCGAAGTGCTCGACCCGGCGCTCGAATCGGCACCCGCAGGGGTTACGATCCATCGCGCAGCTCCTGCGAACCCAGACCACGATGCGGTGTTGCTCGGCTTCAAGCCGCAGCAACTGCCCGCGCTGGCACCGGGGCTGCAACCGCTCATGGGCGAAGGGGTGACGGTATTCTCGCTGCTGGCCGGGATCGACCTTTCGATGCTGGCGGGCGCGTTCCCCTCGGCGGCGGCGCATGTGCGGGGGATGCCCAACCTTGCCGCGCGGATCGGCAAATCGCCGGTGATCCTCGCCGAGACTGGCCTCACTGCACCGCAGCGCGATGCCGCACAGGCGTTGTTCGGCAAGCTGGGCACCGCGCTCTGGCTGGAGGATGAAGCGCAGTTCGACCTTGTCACCGCATTGGTCGGCTCCGGGCCGGGGTTCGTCTATCGATTCATCGACGCGCTGGCGGCGGCCGGGGCCGAACTGGGCCTCGATAGCGCGCTGGCAGACCAGCTTTCGCTTGCCATGATCGATGGCGCAGCGAGCCTTGCGGCGGCGGCGGATGCTTCGCCTGCCGAACTGGCCGACCGGGTGGCGAGCCCCGGCGGAATGACGCGCGAAGGGCTGAATGTGCTCGACGATGGTAATGCGCTCAAATCGCTGCTGATTGCGACGCTGTGCGCGACTGCAGAGAAAGGCGGCGAACTCGCTCGGCAGGCGCGCGAACAGGATTAAACTGTTGCGCTGAATGCAAGCCGGTTTTCCTTGAAAATCAGTGCCGGGATTGCGATATTGCGCGGACCGGTTTGTCGTCGCTCGGCGACGGAGAGGAGTTTACAATGGCTGATTGGAACGAAACCCAGCGCAAGCAGCAGGGCTTCGGCTCGGTTCCGCGCACTGGTGGTGAACTCGCCAGTGGCGTCACCTTTGATGAGGGCCTGCGCAAGCACATGCTCTTGATCTACAACTACATGACTTCGGGCGTATTGCTGACGGGTATCGTGGCGCTGCTTGCTGCTCGCTCGGGCCTGACGCTTGCATTCGCTTCTGGTCCGCTGATGTGGCTGGTCGCACTGTCGCCGCTGGCGATCGTGTTCGCGATGAGCTTCGGCGCCAACCGGTTCAGCAAGGGCACGCTGCAAGTGCTGTTCTGGTCCTTCGCCACGCTGATGGGTCTGTCGATGTCGACGATCTTCCTGGTCTTCACCGGCGGTTCGATCGCGGCGACTTTCTTCGCCACCGCGGCGGCCTTCGCCGGGTTGAG
This sequence comes from Altererythrobacter sp., assembly GCA_023260985.1. Taxonomy (GTDB): domain Bacteria; phylum Pseudomonadota; class Alphaproteobacteria; order Sphingomonadales; family Sphingomonadaceae; genus Erythrobacter. The sequence continues at coordinate 35,950 of JALRKY010000029.1, forward strand.
TCTGTTCGGCTACACCACCAAGAAGGACCTCAGCGGCTGGGGCAGCTTCCTGATCATGGGCGTGGTTGGCCTGCTTGTCGCCATGCTGCTGAACATCTGGCTTCAGTCGCCCGCGCTGATGTGGGCGGTGAGCTTCATCGGCGTGCTGATCTTCGCTGGCCTCACGGCCTATGACACGCAGCGGCTGAAGCGCGAATACAGCTATTACCGCGGCACGGAATTCGCCGGTAAGGCGATTATCCTGGGCGCGCTGAGCCTGTATCTGGACTTCATTAACATGTTCCAGTTCCTGCTGCAGTTCATGGGCCAGCGCGAGTAATCGCTAAGCGCCCGGTCGCACGCACGACTCGTTTCACCGATGCCCGAGGTGCCCAGTGCATCTCGGGCATTTTCTTTGTCTGGGATCGGGTATACCCAATGCGCATTAACTTTCGGAGTTCAGCCGAAGTTAGGGGTGGGACGATTAGCTTCCACCGGTCGCAACGAGAGGGCACCGAAATGGGTCGAGGAATTCTGGCGAAGACTAAGCTTGCAGTAATGGCCGCAGGTATTGCGGCACTGGCGGCTTGCACGGCTCCCCCGCCGCCTCCCGCACCGGTCGCTTATGCGCCGCCCCCGCCGCCGCCCCGGGTCTTAATTCCGCCGCGGCCCACGCCGCCCGCAGGTGCCTTCGCCACCATGGCGATCCCCCAAATGTCTGCCGATGGCGTTCGCCAGACGGTCAACACCGGCATTTCGTCCCAGCAGAAGCTCTGGAACCTGCGCTCTGGCCTCAACGTCGCGGCGCTCAATTGCCTGCGAGCCGAACACGCGGGGCTGGTCGAGAATTACCGCACGCTGCTGAAGCAGCATTCGCGCCAGCTGGCGGCCACCAACAACGCGCTGACCAAGCAGTATCGCGACAAGCACGGCAAGTCGTTCCGCGATCACCAGGACGCCTATATGACGCGCGTCTATAACTACTTCGCGCTGCCTCCCGTGCTGCCCGAGTTTTGCAATGTTGCGCTGCAGGTAAGCAATGAAGCAGCGCAGGTGAAGCCGGGCCAGCTGGATGCGTTTGCCGAACAGGCGCTGCCGCGCCTCGAAGCGGTCTACGAGCAGTTCTTTAGCGCGTATGAGAAGTATCGCGTCGATCTGGCTGCTTGGGATGCGCGCTATGGTGCCGGCGGTGGCCGGACCATGGAAGCGACCTACAACCAGGTTGCGACCAGCTCGAACTTCACTTCAGATTAAATATACATCCCGCAAACAGCGCCTGACCGTCGGCCTCATGGCCGCTGGTCAAGGGCTGGCGGATGCGCTGCAAAAATCCTTTACATGCGCCACGGCGTTTCGCTAATGCGCTCGCCCGGTGGCCGGGCGGCCGCCAGACACACCTGAACGGGGCCGTAGCTCAGTTGGGAGAGCGCGTCGTTCGCAATGACGAGGTCAGCGGTTCGATCCCGCTCGGCTCCACCAGGTGTCCCCTATTCTCCTCCAACGCCACGGCTTGATCGCGCTCTGCGCTGCGCCTATTGCCACGCCCATGGAATGGGGCGGACGAACCCGCGCCAACTCATGATATGCGTGCCGGTAACGGGAACGCGGTGCGGGCGGCGATACGCCCAATTCCGCGGCTGTCCCTGCAACTGTAAGTGGCGAGCATCCGTTTCATGGGCCCGAATTTCGGGCGCACCCACTGGGCCAATTGGAGCCTGGGAAGGGGAAGCGGGGGCGATGACCCGCAAGCCAGGAGACCGACCGGCTGCGCAGTCGCTCTTGCCTGGTCCAGGGATTGGCCCGGCGCGAAACCTTTCGTCTGAGCGACGAGTAGCAGCGGCCGGGGCCGCATCGGATGGGCAAAGGGGGGCACGCGCTGCCCTTTTTTGCCGATCCGGCTGCCGAAAGGCGGAGACCCCGGCCCGGCAATCGCTCTGGCGCGAAAGGATATGAAATTTCATGCGAAACTATTTACTAGCCGCAAGCGCGATCGTGCTTGGCCAGCCGTTGCCTGCATTTGCGGAACCGGACATTTCTGACGATGCGGGCGGCGCAATCCTCGTCAATGCCAGCCGTTCGAGCGAACCGCTGGCCACGGAAGATTATCCCGGATCGGTAACGGTCCTATCCAGCGAGGAAATCGAGCGGCGGCAGGTGCGCGATTTCGCCGATCTGCTGCGCGACGTGCCGAGTGTGGCCGTGAGCGGCGTAGCGGGGCAGACGCAGCTGCGGCTGCGCGGGAGCGAGGCCAATCACGTCCTTGTGCTGGTCGACGGGATCGAAGTGTCTGATCCTTTCGCGGGCGAACTCGAGATCGGTGCGCTTCAGGCTGAGATCGGATCGAGCGGCGAAGTGCTGCGCGGCCCGCAAAGCGCGCTCTACGGCTCCGACGCGATCGGCGGCGTGATTTCTTATCGCAGCGCTTCGGGCCGCGAAGCGCCGGGGGTTTCGGCGCGATTGGAGGCAGGGAGCTTCGGCACGGTCAACGCTGCTGCACGCGCAGGCTTTTCGAGCGATTCGCATGAATTCGCGCTGGGTGCCACGCTCGTCTCGACCGACGGCACGCCCAATGCGCGCGGCGGCACACGCGATATCGGGCGCGACGGACTGACGCTCTCCGCCAAGGGCTCGGTCGATCTTGCCGCCGGGGTGCGGCTGCGCTTCGCAGGGCGCTATGTCCGCAGCGAAGGCCAGTTCAACGACCAGGATTTCGACTCGTCCAGCCCAACCTTCGGCTATGTGATCGACTCGCCGGATATGCGGTTCGAACAGGACGCGATCTATGCGCTGGCGGGCCTTAATGTCGCAACGCTGGAGGGGCGCTGGACGCATGATTTCTCGGGTCAGTTGGCCGACATCAGCCGCGACAGCTTCGGCCCGTTCGGGCGCAGCTTTGGGCATGAGGGGCAGCGGCTCAAGGCCTCCTACGTCTCCACTTACAAGCTTGGCGGGCCCGCCTTTGCGCATAGCCTGACGTTCGCCGCGGATGTCGAGCGCGAGAGCTTCCGCAACACCGACCCGTTCGGCTTCGCCTTCACCGGCCGGCGCAGCGCGCGCAATGTCGGGCTGGTGGGCGAATATCGCGCTGCGAGCGAGCTGTTCGATCTCTCGGCGGCGATCCGGCACGATCTCAACAACCGCTTTACCGATACTACCACATTTCGCCTCGCCGGAGCGATCCAGGCCGCGCGCGCCACGCGCATCCGCGCCGCCTATGGCACGGGGATCAAGAACCCCGGCTTTTATGAGCTTTACGGATATGTCGACGGGCGCTTCATCGGCAATGCGGATTTGACGCCGGAGAAGTCAACTGGCTGGGAAGCGGGGATCGACCAGTCGCTGGGAGATGACGTGCTGCGCCTGTCCGCGACCTGGTTCGACAGCGAGCTGAGTCACGAGATCTTCACTGATTATCCGGCGCCGGATTATCTGGCGAGCCCGGCCAATCGCGACACCAAGTCCAAGCAGAAGGGCCTTGAACTGAGCGCCTGCGCGCGGCTCGGCCCGCAAGTGACGCTCAATGCGGCCTATAGCTGGCTCGACGCCGAGGAGAACGGGACCGAGGAGGTACGTCGGCCCGCCAATATCGCCTCCGCTGCGCTCGCTTGGCGCGCGCCGCGCGATGCGGGTTCGGCCACGCTGATCGTGCGCCACAATGGTGCGAGCGACGACCTTGCGTTCATCGATCCCAGCTACGTGCCACTGACGGTGCGGCTCGACGCCTACACGCTGGTCAATCTGGCGGCAGAGGCGCGGGTGACGAACCGCGTTCGCGCGTTCGGGAGGGTCGAGAACCTGCTGGATGAGACATACGAGCAGGTGTTCAGCTTCGTCTCGCCGGGTCGCTCGGTCATCGCGGGGCTGCGCGTCACGCTCTAGCCTCGCCGAAACACTCGCCAAATCGCTCGCAATCTGGGCGGGAAATGCATAGGGGGAGCCCATGCATTTCCTCGACCAGGCCAAGATCTATGTGAAATCGGGTGCTGGCGGCCCCGGCGCCGTCAGTTTCCGGCGCGAGAAGTATATCGAGTATGGAGGCCCCGACGGCGGTGACGGCGGGCGCGGCGGGGATATCGTGTTCGAAGCTGTGCAGGGCCTCAATACGCTGATCGACTTCCGCTACACTCAACATTTCAAGGCCCCGCGCGGTGGCCACGGCATGGGCAAGGATCGCACCGGTGCCAGCGCCAAGCCGCTGGTGATCAAGGTGCCGGTGGGCACGCAGATCATCCAGGACGAAGACCGCGAGACGGTGCTGGCCGATTTCACCGAAGTCGGGCAGCGTATTACCCTGCTTGAAGGCGGGCTCGGCGGGCGCGGCAACGCCAGTTACAAGACCGCCACCAATCGCGCCCCGCGCCAGCACCAGCCGGGGCTGCCGGGCGAGGAAATGTGGGTTTGGCTGCGGCTGAAACTGCTCGCCGATGTCGGGCTGGTGGGCCTGCCCAATGCCGGCAAATCGACCTTCATCAACCAGGTTTCCAACGCCAAGGCCAAGGTCGGCGATTATGCCTTCACCACGCTCGTGCCCAAGCTGGGCGTGGTCCGGCACAAGGGGCGCGAATTCGTGCTGGCGGACATTCCGGGCCTGATCGAAGGGGCGGCCGACGGCGCCGGGATCGGCGACCGCTTCTTAGGCCATATCGAACGCTGCCGTGTGCTGATCCACCTTATCGACATTTCAGGCACGGGCGACCAGGACCCGGTCGAAGCGATGCGGATCGTCGAGGATGAACTCGCCGCCTATGGCGAAGGGCTGGACGACAAGCTGCGGCTGGTGGTGCTCAACAAGATTGATTTGGCCGACCGCGAACTGGCAGAGGAATTCGCCGCCGAACTCAAGGCCGCCGGGGCAGATGACGTGTTCCCGATTTCGGGCGTAACCGGTGAAGGCGTATCCGATCTGCTCGATGCAGTGCTGGGCTATTTGCCCGATCGCTCCGCAACCGAGACCAAGGGCGTCGAGGTAGAGGACATGGACGGGGAGGAGGGCGGCGAATGGTCGCCGCTGTGACCCGATGAGCCGCCCCGCCGAACTGGCCGATCTGGGCGCTTGCCGCCGCATCGTCGTCAAGGTCGGCTCTTCGTTGCTGGTCGAGGATGGCGCACCGCGCAGCGCGTGGCTTGCCTCGCTGGCGCAGGAACTTGCAACGCTGAGGGCGCAGGGCCCCGACTTGATCGTGGTCAGCTCGGGCGCGATTGCGCTTGGCGCGGCCAAGCTGGGGCTTGCGAGGGGAGGGCGCGCCAGCCTGGCCGATGCGCAGGCGGCGGCTTCGGTGGGTCAGATCGCGCTGGCTGGCCTGTGGGCGGAGAAGCTCGGCCAGCATGGCCTCACTGCGGCGCAAATGCTGCTGACGCTCGAAGATCTCGAGGATCGCCGCCGCTACCTCAATGCCTCGGCCACGCTTGCGCGGCTGCTCGAAGCAGGCGCGGTCCCAGTGGTGAATGAGAACGACAGCGTCGCGACGGAGGAAATCCGCTTCGGCGATAACGACCGGCTGGCGGCGCGCGTGGCGCAGGCCGCCGGGGCCGACATGGTGGTGCTGTTGAGCGATGTCGACGGGCTGTATGATCGCGACCCGCGCGAGGATGGCGCGCAGCTGGTCGAACGGGTCGAAGGGATCACGCCTGAAGTTCTGGCCATGGCGAGCGGGGCGTCGTCCTCCGGGATGGGGTCGGGCGGGATGACTTCTAAGCTGCAGGCGGCGCAGATCGCCGAACGCGCCGGTATCGCGCTGGCGATCATCAACGGCACTTGTGAAGAGCCCATCGTCACCGCGTTGTCCGGCAATCGCGGCACTTTGTTCCTGCCCCAGCGCAGCGACGGCGCGCGCAAGGCATGGCTTGGAGGCCGACTGGCGCCGATGGGCACGCTGCGCGTGGATGCAGGCTGCGCCAACGCCCTCAGGGGCGGGGCGAGCCTGCTCGCAGCCGGGATCGTCGGCATTTCGGGCGCTTTCCGGCGTGGCGATCTGGTCAAGATCGTGACGATGCGCGGCGAGGAACTGGCGCAGGGGCTCGCCGAATACGAAGCGCATGAAATCCAGGCGATTGCGGGCAAGCGCGCGGATGATCAGGCCGACCGGCTCGGCTATGCGCCGCGCGCGGCAGTGGTGCACCGCGATCATATGGTGCTGCTGTGACTGGCGAAGTGCCGCTCGCGCTTACGGGGGGCTCCGGATTTGTCGGGCAGGCGGTGCTCGATGTGCTGGGCGAACGCAATGCTCCGGCAGGCGCGCTGGTGCGGCGAGTGACCGAGCACTATCACAGCCGGGTCGAATGGGTGACGGGCGACCTCTACAACAAGCGTGCGCTCGACCATCTGGTCGCTGGAGTTCGCGGAGTGATCCATATCGCCGGGCTTACCAACGCGCCCGATCCTGCGGAATTCGAGGCTGCGAATGTCGAAGGGACGACCCAGCTGATTGCGGCGGCGAAACAGGCGGGCACCAAGCGCTTTGTCTTCGTCTCCTCGCTCTCGGCACGCGAGCCCGAACTTTCGGCCTATGGCTCGTCGAAGGCGAAGGCCGAGAAGTTGGTCGAGGACAGCGGGCTCGACTGGACCATCGTTCGACCCCCGGCGGTCTATGGCCCGCGCGACCGCGACATGTTCGAGCTCTTCCGCAGCGCTAGCTATGGCTTCGTGCCGCTGCCGCCGGGCGGGGCGACGTCGATCATCCACGCCCATGACCTTGCACGGCTGCTGGTCGATCTGGTCGATGCGCAAGCGGCGTTGGTGCGTAACCGCACATTCGAGCCCGACGACGCGCGTAAAGGCGGCTGGAGCCACAAGGAACTGGCGGCCGCGATCGGGCAGTCGGTGGGGCGGCGGGTGTTCGCCCCGCACCTGCCGCGCGCCGTGCTGCAAGGCGCGGCAGGCTTCGACCGCTTGCTGCGTGGGGCCGGGGCAAAGCTGACGCAGGACCGGGTCGGCTACATGTGCCACCCCAACTGGGTCGTGCGCTCCGACCGCAAGGTTCCCGAAGTCATCTGGCAGCCCCAAATCGGCGGCGAGGCCGGGCTCAAGGCCACTGCGGATTGGTATCGCCAGCAGGGCTGGCTCTGATTTTCTCTTTGCCGGGCTGTCGATTGCCAACCTATCCTGCCCCCGGGATCGCGAGCCGCAATGGCGGTGACAGCCGCTTCAGCGGGTCACGATAAGGGGAAATCATGAGAAAGATCATACTTGTAGCCGCATTTGAGGCGGTGGCGGCAAGAATCGCAGGCGGTTTGGTAGGAAACACCTGACACCGAAGGTGCGACCGAAGTATGCTATGATCAAAGGATGGAAGGCGGGGTTTACAAGTCGACCAGCCGGGCAACCGGCGAAACTGCTACGATCACAGGCCCTGAGTCTTGATCGTTTTGACTCTTTGAGGGGCACCGGCGGCGCAACGCGTTCCGGTGCCCTTTGCTTTTCCGATTACAGGAAGGGTTCGTAGCCGGGGGGCAGTTCGCCGTCGTCGGTCAGCGGCGTGTGGATGCCGCATTCGGTCTTGTCCCAACCCTTCCACCTGCCCGAGCGCGGGTCTTCGCCGGGTTCGACCTTGTGCGTGCAGGGACTGCAGCCGATCGAGGGGAAGCCGCGCGCCACCAGCGGATGGCGCGGAAGGTCATGCGCGATAAGGTGGCCTTCGATCTGGCTCGCATCCCAGTCGATCAGCGGATTGATCTTCAGCCGTCCCTGCGCGTCGGACTTGTCGATCTCAAAGCGCGGCAGATTGGCGCGGGTCGACGACTGGAAGGATTTGCGCCCGGTGAAGCTTGCGTCGAATTGCGCCAGCGCCTTGGCCAGCGGCTTCACCTTGCGGATTTCGCAGCAGCCATCGGGGTCGTAAGACCAGCGCAGGCCGGTTTCGTCGCACGCGACGAGTTCGGCCCGGTCGGGCGCCAAGTTCACGATGTTGGTGAGGCCAAGCCGATTGATCAGCGTGTCGCGATACTCCAGCGTTTCGGGGAAGTGCTTTCCGGTTTCGAGGAACAGCACGGGCACACCGGGATCGATGCTGGCGATCAGGTGGAGCAAAACCGCGCTTTCCGCACCGAAACTCGAGACCACGGCGAGATCGCCCACCAGGCCGTCACGGATCACCGCTTCGAGCATCTCCGCCGTCGAAGAGCCGCGAAACATGCGGTTGAGGCGCACTGCGTCGTGGTCGCAAAAGCGCGGGCCGGTGTCGATCCGGTCGACTGCGCGTATGCTTGTGGCGGGCCTATCCATGGCGCAGCTCTGGGATCGGCCTGCGGCGATCGGCCGCGTGCTGGTAGACATTCTCCCATCGCGCGAAAGCTGCCACCGCATCGACTTCATTGAGCCGCTGGTCGGGTGCGAAGGCATCGAAGCCGCAGCGCCGGAGAAGAGCGAGCTGGTCGATAAGCACGTCGCCCACTGCGCGCAATTCGCCCGCATATTCCGCTTCGCGCAGCACCCGCGCCGCCGAATAGCCGCGCCCGTCGCTGAACACGGGGAAGTTCACTTCGACCAGACGCAGCCGACCAAGGTGGGGCAACAGCGCGCGCGCATCGTCGCCGGGTTCGATCCGAACCGCACTGGCATTTGACTGGTCGAGGAAACTGTCGACGGTGACCGTGCCGTGATCGACCGGTTCGTCGTCGCGAAAGCGAAACTGCACCTCGTCGGGGCTAGTGCCGCCGATTCCATTGATGCCGGCGTCAGCCATTTGCGCCTCCTGCCGGTTCATACGTCTTGCCCCAATTGTCACCCATAAAGCGCCTCCTTGAAGGGCTCCATGCCGATTCGGCGGTAGGTATCGAGGAAGCGCTCGCCCGCGTCGCGTTCGCGCAGGTAGACATCTGTGACAGTTTCAACCGCATCGACAATGCCTGGCTCGTCGAAACCGGGGCCGGTGATGCGGGCGAGCGACGTGTCCTGAGCCTCGCTGCCCCCGAGCAGAAGCTGGTAGTTCTCGACGCCCTTCTTGTCGACGCCGAGGATGCCGATATGGCCCGCATGATGGTGCCCGCAAGCATTGATGCAGCCCGAAATCTTGAGCTTGAGCTCCCCCAGTTCGGCTGTGCGACCGTTCGCGGAGAAGCGCTGCGAAATCTTCTGCGCGACCGGGATCGAGCGCGCATTGGCGAGGCTACAGTAATCAAGCCCCGGACAAGCGATGATGTCCTCAATCGTGTCGATATTGGGATTGGCGAGGCCCGCCGCGTCGAGCCGGGTCCACAGCGCGTGGAGGTCCGCGATCTTCACATGCGGCAGCACGATGTTCTGCGTGTGGGTAACGCGGCATTCGTCGAAGCTGTATTGCTTCGTAAGCTCGGCCATCTCGTGCATCTGCGCCGCCGAGGCATCGCCGGGAATGCCGCCAACGGGCTTGAGGCTGATCACCGCCGAAACATAGCCCGGCGCCTTGTGCGGCACGGCGTTGCGATCCACCCAAAGCGCGAAATCGGGGTCCGAACGGTCGATCCCGGTAGGCAGGCCGAATTCGAACTCTGGGTCCGCGAAAAAAGGCTTGATCCGCTCGAGTTCGGCAAGCGGAGGCTCGATGCCCTGCGAAAGTAGGTGAGCGAATTCCTCCTCGACCTGGCGGGCGTATTCTTCCTTGCCGAGTTCATGGACGAGGATCTTGATCCGCGCCTTGTACTTGTTGTCACGCCGTCCGTAGCGATTGTAGACGCGCAGGCACGCCTCGGCATAGGGGACCAGCTGGTCGAGCGGCACGAATTCGCGGATGCAGGGCGCGACCATCGGGGTACGGCCCATGCCGCCGCCGACATAGAAGGCCGCGCCGAGCGCGCCGTCCCGTTCTACGATTTGGATACCGATATCGTGCAGCTTCATCGCGGCGCGGTCGGTGTCGCTGGCGATCACCGCGATCTTGAACTTGCGCGGCAGGAAGCTGAATTCCGGATGGAAGCTCGACCACTGCCGCAGCAATTCGGCATAGGGGCGCGGATCGACCAGCTCGTCTGCCGCAGCGCCCGCGAAATGATCTGAACTGATATTGCGGATGCAATTGCCGCTGGTCTGGATCGCATGCATTTCCACGCTGGCGAGGTCGGCCAGCAGGTCAGGCGCTTCCTCTAGCTTAATCCAGTTGTACTGGATGTTCTGGCGCGTGGTGAAATGGCCGTATCCGCGGTCATACTTGTTCCCAATATCGGCCAGCATATGCATCTGCCGCGAATTGAGCGTGCCATAGGGGATGGCCACGCGCAGCATATAGGCGTGCAATTGCAGGTAGAGCCCGTTCATCAGCCGCAGCGGCTTGAACTGGTCTTCGCTCAGCTTGCCTTCGAGCCGGCGGCGGGTCTGGTCGCGGAATTCCTCGACCCGGGCATCGACCATCGCCTGGTCGTATTGGTCATAGAGATACATCAGATTACCCAGTTGCCGACTTCTGGGTCGGCCGGTTTGAGCGTGAGGTCAGGGCGCACGGTGGGGCCGAGCGCGCGTACGCGGTCCTTGATATGTGCCGGGCGAACGCCATTGGCATCGCGGCTCGCTTCGATTGCATAGGCGGCGTTGACGCGCCTGGCGGATTGCTCGCGTGCGAGGATTTCGCCGGCGCGTTCGCCCACGTCTACGGCTTCGTTGACATATATCGACCAGCCGGTGCCGTCCCACCACACCACTGCGCCTGATTTCAGGTCGTTCCCGGTAAGAATCTTCACAGCACTGTCTCCGCTGCGAGTTGCGCCAAGGATTGGTCTTCGCGCGCGGTGACTTCGCCGATCACGATCAGCGCCGGGCTCTTGACCCGCTGCCTTGTGACCAGTTCGGGCAGGCCAGCCAGCAGCCCGCGCAGCACGCGCATCTGCGGCCGGGCGGCATTCTCGATCACGGCCACCGGCATGTCGGGCGCGAGCCCTTCAGCCATCAGCTTTTCGGCGATCTGCGGCGCGGTCTTCACGCCCATGTAGATCACCAGCGTGCGGCCCTTTCCGGCGAGGCTCGACCAATCCTGATCGGTCAGTCCCTTGCACTGGCCGGCCACGAAGGTGACCATGGAGGAGGCGTCGCGGTGCGTCAGCGCGATCTGCGCCGCCGCCGCTGCGCCGTTTGCGGCGCTGATGCCGGGAACGATCTCGACCGGCACGCCGGCAGCACGCGCGGCTTCGGCTTCCTCGCCGCCCCGCCCGAAGATTAGCGGGTCGCCGCCCTTGAGCCGAACCACATCGCGCCCGGCGCGCGCTTCGCGCACCAGCAATGCGTTGATCTCTTGCTGCGGCATGGTGTGCTGCGAGCGGCGCTTGGCGACCGAGATGAAGCTTGTATCGCGCCCGGCGAGCGCCAGGATGGCGGGCTCAACCAGCCCGTCATGGACGATTATCTCCGCACGGTTGATCAGCCGCGCAGCGCGAAGGGTCAGCAGGTCCGGATCGCCCGGGCCTGCGCCAACGAGATAGATGGTGCCGGTCTTTGCCATGCGGGCCAGATGGCCAATTGGCTGTGTATCCGCCAGCGAGAATGGATTTCCAATCGCGTAGCAAAGCTATGCCAGTGCCAGAGGCTAGCAATTAACCCTATGATTTAGAGTGTGATTCCTCGCGCGCCGCGAGCGCTTCGATGAGCCTTTCGAACTGTTCGTTGTTGCGCAGATTGATATCGCGCTGCGGGAAGGGGATCTCGACATTGTGCTCTTTGAACAGCCGCCACAGGTTCTTGAGAACTTGGGACCGGATGTTTCCGACGCCTTCCTCGGGATCGTTGATCCAGATCTGGATGATGAAGTCGACCGAGCTTTCGCCATAGTTGCGAAGCCATGCCGTGGGCGCCGGCGATTTCAGTACGCGGCTGCTTTGTCGTGCCGCCTTGAGCATCAGTTCCTCGGCCAGATCCAGATCGCAGGCATAGCTCACGCCCACAGGCACCTGGACGCGGACATTGCGGGAAGAATAGGACCAGTTTTCGACCTGATTTATCATCAGGTTCTCGTTCGGGATCAGATATTCCTTCTGATCCCGTGTGACGATCGAAACGGCGCGAATGCCAATCCGGCGAATCTGACCGAACGTCTCATTGCCGGCCGTATCCGCCACTGCAATTACGTCGCCCGGCTTTATGGACTTGTCCATCAGCAGAATGATCCCGGCGATGAGATTGCCGAAAGTCTTCTGCAGGCCGAAGCCAATGGCAAGGCCGAATGCGCCCGAGAACACAGCCAGCGCTGTCAGATCGATCCCCAGCATGTCGATGCCGACGAAAAACGCCGCGGCCCAGATGACGATCGTGGAAATTTTCTGCACCAGCAGCCGCTGGGTTTCATCCAGCCTTGTAGCCCGGCACACGAGCCGCCCGCTGACCCGGGTGAGCATCCATGCGCCAATGATCACCAGCAGGATTACCCCGATCACCACCATGGCATCAAGCATGGAGATCCGCGTGTCGCCCAAGGTCAGCGCCCACAAATCGAGTGTTTCGAGAATGGTCCCGGCCGCCTCGCTCTTCATAGCGACGGCTTCCTTCAACCCCTGCGAAGCAACCACCGCTTCCTGCACTTCGGGTGGCGCCGTTTCGGCAAGGCTCCAAGCCTGGCCCGGGGGCAGCGGCGTTTCCGTGGCGGCGGGTGAGGGCGTGGCGGTCGTAGTCATAGTTCTTTCATCGCAGCAAAGCCGCGCTCAAGGTCGGCAATTAAATCGGCCGGGTCTTCCAGCCCTATGGAAAGCCTTATGCCCAACCGATCGTTCTCATTCCATCCTGCGCGCGGCCAGGCGCTTGCGTCGCGGATCGGCGCGGGGTCAAAGGGCAGGGCAAGGCTTTCGAACCCGCCCCAGCTATAGCCGATTCCGAACAGTTCGAGCGAATCGACCAGCCGGGCACGCGCCGAATCTTCGCTGCCCTTTAGCACGAAGCTGAACAAGCCGCAGCCGCCGGTGAAGTCGCGCTGCCACAGCGCATGGCCCGGATTGCGGGGCAGCATCGGGCACAGGATATGGGTGACCTCGGAGCGGGTAGCCAGCCATTCGGCGACCGCGAGCGCGCTAGCGGTCGATTTCTCGAGCCGTATGCCCATGGTCCTGAGGCCCCGCAGGGCAAGTGAGGCATCGTCGGGCGAGACCACTTGCCCCAGCTGCTGCGCGGTAAGCCGCAAGGCGCGATACCACCGTTCGCCCGCTGTGGCGGAACCCATCATCAAGTCCGAATGCCCGCCGACATGCTTGGTCAGGCTCATCACGGTGATGTCGCAGCCATGGTTGAGCGCGGCAAACCCGAGCGACGTGGCCCAGGTGTTGTCGAGCAGGCTCGCCGCGCCCTTTTCGCGCGCGATCGCGGCCAGCGCAGGTACGTCGCAGACTTCCATCGTCAGGCTGCCCGGGCTTTCGAGCCACACCGCTCGGGTTCGGTCGCAGAAGGCGGCGCGATAGGCATCGATGTCAAGCGGGTCGAAAAAGCGATGCTCGACCCCCCAACGCTTGAGCAGCCCGCGCGCGATATTGCGGCTCGGCTCGTAGGAATTGTCGCTCACCAGCAGGACGTCGCCGGGATGGAGCACTGCCATCAGGGCGCCAGCGATCGCCGCCACGCCGCTGGGATAAAGTACCGTGCCATGCGCGCCGGGCTCGAGCTGGGTCAGCGCTTGGGCCAGCGCCCATTGCGTCGGTGCGCCACGCCGCCCGTAATAGAAAGTTCCGTCTTCATTGCCGCCCAGCGCAGCCTTTCGCTCGCCTTCGCTGGCGTAAAGATGCGTGCTGGCACGCCACACCGGCGGATTGACCACCGGGCCGGTCCATTCGGGCCTGCGCCCAGCCTCAACCAGCCGTGTTGCGGGCCTGCGGGGCGGGCGTTCGCGGCTCACGGCGAAACCGTCGCCTTGGGGGTTGCTGGATCGCTGCCCCAATCGAGCCAGCTCCCGTCATAGAGCGCGGTATCCTCGCGGCCGATCAGGTGCAGCGCGAACAGCAGCACGCAGGCGGTCACTCCGCTGCCGCAAGTGGTGACGACAGGCCGGTCGGCATGGATCCCGACATCGGCTAGCGCGCCGCGGAGTTCATCGGGCGACTTGTAGGTACCGTCTTCGCGAAACAAATGCCCGTACGGCAGGTTGCACGATCCGGGGATGTGGCCGGTTGGCTGCCCGTGGATCGTGTCGACAATGGTGCCGGTGAATCGCCCTGCATCGCGGGCGTCGAGCACCTGTTCTGCACAGCTGTCGAGGTTTTCCATCACGTCGCGCTTGAAGCGGATCTGGTCGGGGGCGGGCAGTGAGAAGGATTGCGCGCGCTGGATTTGCGGTTCGCCGCTTTCGAGTGCGCGGCCCTCCGCCTTCCATTTGGCGATCCCGCCGTCGAGGATCGCGACATTGGCCAGGCCATGCGCGTGGCAAAGGAACCATGCTCGGGCCGCGGTCTTCACGGCCGAATCGTCATAGAATACGATCCGGCTGGTCGGCCTCGCTCCGCATCGCGCCAACTCGATCGCCAGCTGTTCGGGTCGCGGCAGTGCCTGCGGGACGTCCGACGTGTCATCGACCAGCGCTGCAAGGTCGAAAAAGCGCGCTCCGGGAATATGTGCCGCGGCGAATTCGGCTAGTGCATCGCGTTCGGCGGCGGGCAGGTGGCGCGAAGAGTCGAGCAGCACCAAATCGGTTGCGCCCAGATTGCTCGCGAGCCATTCGGTCGAAACAAGGCTGTCCATTGGCAAGGAACTAGCGGCGCAGCGCGCGCGCGTCGAGGGGGCGCTTGTCAGCTTACGGATTCAAGCGCGCGGGCACGGATATTGTCATAGCCGCCCGGCGGGCCCGAAAGCGGGAGCGGGTGGACCCGTCCCCCGGCATTGGGCGATCCCGGCCCGACCAGGAACGTGCGCAGCTCAGGCTCGAAGTCGCTGCCTTCCATGCGCAGGCGGACCAGCGGCATGCAGATCGGCAACTGGCCCTGTGCGAACACTTCGATCTCGGAGACGGGAAGCTGCAGCCTGCCAGAAACGCTCGCACTCTGGTGTGGGCCGATCCGGTCGAGCGCGTCGCCGGGCGGGAGCGGGGTAGATAGCGAAGCGAGCTGTTGCTCCGTCGGCAAGGCGCGGCTCGAAGTGATCAGGTCCGCCGAAATGGCCATGTCGTGTACCGCCCGGTTCGAGCGGTTGGAAATCGTGACGAGATAGTTGACCGTCAGCATCATCAGGCTGCGCATCAACTGCTCGATTTTGAGCGCGATGTGGAGATCGGGCGCACCGATCTCTTCCGGTTGCGGTACGGAGCGATCGTCGACGATTGGCGGTTCGATCTGCAGCACCTAACGCGGAGTGCGACGGCGTGCGATCAGCCAGCCTCCCAGTCCGCCCGCAAATAGCGCGCCCAGCAGCCCGGCCGCCCAGCCCCACCAAACGGGCAAGGGCGATCCCGGTGCAGATTCCAGCGTCGCTTCGTAAGTGGCAGCAGGCGGGACGATCGGTTCCGGAATGAAGCCGGTCGGCTGGTCGATTTTGACGCCGGGCGAGCCCGGTTCGAAAAGCAAAGGCGTTTGCGGATCGACGGCGGGCCTTGCGGTGCCTGACGGGCGAGGTTTGGGCGTCGAAATCGGGCGTTGTGGGGGCTGGCCGCCGGACGCAAGGGGTCGGCAGCGGTTACCCCTCCTGCTTGCGCTCCCTGGGGCGTTGAGGGCTGTTCAAGCTGTGTGGGCGAGGGCGTAGGGGTGGCCGTGGGGATCGCACGCGGTCCGATGGGTACCGGTCCGCTTTTGTCCGCCGGGCCCTCTACTACGGGCGTGGGTGTGGGCGATGGGTTTGGCGGCAGAGTATAATCCTACGGGCGCTGCTGCGCGGCGACGGGCGCATGCGCCATGGCCAGCGCGATCAGGGAACAGGACAGGGTAAAACGGGTCATCATCGCTTCGCTTCAGGGTCAAGCGGGAACGGGGCTGAATAGGCACTTAACCTGGCGCGATCCAGCCAGTCTCTTGCACTCGGCGTCACTTCGCGGCAACAGCGCGACATGAGCGACACACCCAACCCGCAGTTCCTCGGCAAGCAGACCGCATTGCCCGCCTCGCCCGAGCAGGCGCAGCTCGACTATGTGTCCAATCCGCGGCCGGACACACTTTACCTGGTGCGCTTCGCCTCGCCGGAGTTCACTTCGCTGTGCCCGGTGACTGGGCAGCCGGATTTTGCGCATCTCGTGATCGACTATGCGCCGGGAAAATCCATCGTCGAATCGAAGAGCCTGAAGCTGTTCCTCGGCAGCTTCCGCAACCACGCCGGCTTCCATGAGGAGGTGACAGTGGGGATCGGCCAACGGCTGACCGCCGAGATGAAGCCGCGATGGCTTCGCATCGGCGGATATTGGTATCCGCGTGGCGGCATTCCGATTGACGTCTTCTGGCAAAGCGGCCCGGCACCCGAAGGGCTCTGGGTGCCCGACCAGGGTGTAGCCAGCTATCGTGGACGTGGCTGACGCGACTTTGGACGATCTGCTAAGGTCAAACAAGGATGGTGCCGGCTGCAGGAATCGAACCCGCGACCTAATGATTACAAATCAAAAATAAGAGCCTTTCTAGCCATAACGAAGTCCTCGAAATTTATCCCCATAACGGAGGGGACGGGATACTTACGGGGCATGTCCCGATGCAGAAGCGGAGTATAGCGGGAGGGACGGGACACATGCCTAAAGGCATGTCCCATGTCCCGCTCCGACTGGGGTGGTGTTGGCCTACTCAGGAGTTGAACGGTCGTGGGCCGAAACGACGGCTGTAAAACAGGGGAGTGTGTGGGCCGCTTGCTGGCAGGTTTTTATTGCTACCAAGCTGGGCAGGGGTGAGGGCTAAAAATTATCTTGCCAAGGCTCAACGCCTACACACTTTTTCCATTGCCCACCAATGGTTCCGAATTCTCGACGGTATTCAATACGGCTACCTTCGCCTTCTGGAAAAATTGAAAATGCTAACGATACGCCGCCGTATCCGTTTTTAATCAAAACAACTTTTGATCCGTCTGGACGATCAAGAACTGGTACATTGTTTCGATTTGCCAAGCAAAACGCAACAGCTGATGGGTCTTTTTCAATAAAGTAAACTTCAGTTGCCTCTTTGGAGAGCACAGTGCCTGTCGAGGCGCAGCCTGCAAGTAAAGTAGCCGCTGTGGCAGCAAACCAGATACGGTTCATTGAAACATCCTCTCGTTGAGAGAATATCTAGTCACAACCGATACGGCAAAGCAAGGTGATAAGCAGTGGCAATGCACCAAATCTAGGTGCATTTTTGGTGCAGTCAAATTGCTGCCAAATTCCAATCCAGCCAAACGGGCGGCGGAGAAATTGATCTAAGTCATTGAAAAATGGTGCCGGCTGCAGGAATCGAACCCGCGACCTGATGATTACAAATCAACTGCTCTACCAACTGAGCTAAGCCGGCGTGCCTTCTTGAGGACGCGGTCCACTAGGGCAAAGCGTCTCTGGCCTCAAGTAGCGAAGCGATAGGCCTGAAAAAACACTTAAACCGCGCCGAAAGTCCAGCCTTCTGTGCGTGCGACGTCGGGCGTCAGCCCCGCCGGGCTCCAATAGGCCGATTCATTCGCGGCCTTGCGCAGCCATGCGGCGGTGACCAGCGCATCGGACGAATGGTCGTCGATCGGTCCGCTGCCGCAAACCGGCGGGCTACTCAACTTCGCCAGTGCGCTGTTGAGGTCTTCGTAGCTCCGCAGCTTTGTTTTTCCTTTGCTGACGCCGCCCCCGCGCGCTGCGATCGAGGTGTACATTTCGACCACAACCGGGCGGCTTTCGAGCAAGGGATCGATCGGCCAGACCGAAACGCGACCGCGCAGCCGGTTGAGCATCCGCATGCCGGTCAGGCTCGATCTGCCGACCTGCGCCGCGCCGACCAGGTTGAAATTGCTCACAGGGCGCACTCCCTGCTCGCGCTGGGCCTGCTCCGCGCGTCGGAAGCGGCCTTCGCGGGTCGGTGCGTCAGGGAGGTGGAAGCGGTCGCCGATATGTGCTTTCGAGTGACGGAAATAGCGCGAGGCTTCAGCATGGCTGACGAAGCTCCCGGCCTCAAGATGCAGGTCCGCTGCGCAGATTTCGTCGATCAGCGCCCACAACGATTTCGCATCGGCCGGGCTTTCGCTCCAACCCGGGAAGAACGCGTCGGCATCGGCAAAGGGCAGCGAAATGCCCAGGTCCATGCCCACCAGCGTGCTTTCGGGCAGGTCTTCGCGCAGCACCGCCAGCACGTCCTCACGGCTCCATCCGCGGCCCGGATCGACTAGAACCGGCGGCCCACCATCGCCATGCGCTAGGGAGAGGGCGATGCCCTTCTGCCTTTCGCCGCGCGCGCCGGACCAGTCGATCGCGAGGAAATGCGAGAATTTACGCATTGGGAGGTTGTGCTCGGAGGTGCTCCCAATAGGCGATGCGTTCGCGCACCTTGCGTTCGAAGCCGCGTTCGACTGGCTCGTAATAGGTTTGCGGCTCCATCTCTTTGGGCCAATAGTTCGCGCCCGAGAAACCGCTCTCGGCCTCGTGGTCGTATTGGTAACCCGCGCCATAGCCGATATCTTTCATCAGCTTGGTGGGCGCGTTGAGGATGTTCTGCGGAGGCATGAGGCTGCCGGTTTCGCGCGCGCTGGCCCAGGCCGACTTCTGCGCCTTGTAGGCGGCGTTCGATTTGGGTGCAGTAGCGCAATATAGGCAGGCCTGCACCACCGCGAGCTCGCCTTCGGGGCTGCCAAGGAAGTCAAAAGCGTCCGTGGCTGCGAGGCAATGAACGAGCGCTTGCGGATCGGCGAGCCCGATATCCTCCAAGGCAAACCGGACCAGCCGTCTCAGCACGTAGAGTGGCTCTTCGCCGGCCACCAGCATCCGCGCGAGGTAATATAGTGCGGCCTGCGGATCGGAGCCGCGCAGCGACTTATGCAGCGCGCTTATGAGGTTGTAATGCCCCTCGCGGTCCTTGTCATAGACCGCGACCCGGCGCTGCAGGAACGCGCCGAGCGCAGCGGGATCGAGCGGCGCCGCGATCTTGGCGTTATAGAGCGTTTCGGCCTGGTTGAGCAGGAAGCGTCCGTCTCCGTCTACAGTTGCGACCAGCGCGGCGCGCGCCTCTGGCGTGAGCGGTAAGGGGCCTTCGAGTTCTTCGGCGCGGTCGAGAAGCTTGCCGAGCGCGTCTTCGCCAAGCCGGTTGAGCACCAGCACCTGTGCGCGGCTGAGTAGTGCAGCGTTAAGCTCGAAGCTGGGGTTCTCGGTCGTCGCGCCGACGAGCGTTACTGTGCCGCGTTCGACGAAGGGCAGGAAACCGTCCTGCTGCGCACGGTTGAAGCGATGGATCTCGTCCACGAACAATAGCGTCCTCTGCCCCGCCTGCGCGGCACGATCGGCCTCGGCAAAGGCCTTCTTGAGATCGGCAACGCCCGAGAACACCGCGCTCACCGCTACAAAGCGCATGCCCACGGCATCGGCAAGGAGGCGTGCGATGCTGGTCTTGCCTGTACCTGGCGGCCCCCAAAGGATCATGCTGGACAGTCGACCTGCTGCGACCATCCGCCCGATCGCGCCATCGTTCCCGGTCAGATGTTCCTGCCCGATGACTTCGCTCAAATCACGTGGGCGGAGGCGATCGGCCAGCGGCGCATCGGCGCGTGGCTCATCCTGCCCGTAAGCGGGAGGCGGGGGATCGTCTGCGAACAACTCTGCCATTGGTTGGAACCAATAGGCTGTTCGGCAGATAATTGCATAGCCTCCTTGTTAAGGTACATCTAAGATATATCATAAAACTATTAAGACATATCAGGATACCCCAGATGACCTGGAACAAAAACCGCCGCTTCAGCCGTTCCGACGCCTTGCCGTTTCTCGCCATGATGGCGGGTAACAGTGGCAGTTGGAGCGCCAACTGGGGCGGCAGTAGGTGGGAAGAAGATGAGGGCGAGGAATGGACTGGCGGACGACACCGCCGCCGTCGGCGCATGTTTGGCCAGGGTGAGTTGCGACTCGCGCTGCTGGCGCTCGTGCGCGATGAACCGCGCCATGGCTACGAGCTGATCAAGGCAATCGAGGAACTGACCGGCGGCGAATATGCGCCAAGCCCCGGCGCGGTCTATCCCACGCTGCAGATGCTAGAGGATGAAGGCATAGTCGCCCAAGCCGAAGCAAGCGGCGCGAAGAAGCCGTTCAAAGCCACGGTTGAAGGCATTGCCGAACTCGATGCACGCGCCGACGAAGTCGAGGAACTGATGCGGCGCCTGGCTCGCATGGGCGAAAGGCGCTCGAAGGTCCGTTCGCCCGACCTGTTTCGTGCGATTGGTAACCTCGCCAGCGTGATCAAGAACCGGGCCCGTGCCGGCAAGCTCGACAAGGCGGCGATGGACGAAATCGTCGACATTATCGACGAGGTCGCCAAGCGGATCGAGCGGCTTTGACAAAAGACGCGGGTGCAATCTCGATTGCGCCCGCACCCCATGCGGCATATTCTTTCCCTCACTCGATCTGGCCTTACCGGACGATGAAGGGGGAGATCGTCAATGAACCAGTCAGTGAAAGCGCCACGGCACCTTTGGGCTGTGGGAATTGTGACGCTGTTGTGGAACTCAATCGGCATCATGAGCTACATGATGACCCGGATGGGCATGCTTGAAGACCTCGGCATGACGCCCGAACAAATCGCCTTGCTCGATACATTGCCCATCTGGGCCAATGCGGCTTGGGCTTTTGGCGTGTGGGGTGCCTTCTGCGGCTCCATCTTCCTGCTGGCGCGTTCTCGCTGGGCGTTCATCGCGATGGTCGTGTCGGTGCTCGGATTAGCTGCCACCACACACTTCCAACGCTTCGTGATCGAATTACCCGAAGGCATATCTAACGATGCGCTGGACGCCACTATCTGGCTCACCACGCTTTTCCTTCTGTGGTACTCGCACCGGATGAAGGCCGCAGGTGTACTAAGCTAGGTCAAGCGCGGCCTTTAGCTTTGCAGCGTCGGCATCCTGTTCTTTTCTGCGCCGTTCCACCAGCCTGATGTAGGTATCGGCAACGACTTGGTTGATCGCATCCCAGCTGTATTCGCGCGCCTTGCGTTCGCCTGCCGCGCCATGCGAATGGCGCAGCACGTGATCGATGCAATAGGGGGCAATCGCTTCAGCAAAGGAGGCTGTATCACCAGGCGGTAACAACTGGCCAGTTTCGCCCGGCATGACGAGGCACGAGGTCCCCGTTGCACCCGCAGCGACCACCGGCAGCCCGCTCGCCATTGCTTCCAGCGTCACATTGCCGAACGTCTCGGTGATCGACGGGTTGAAAAATATGTCGCCGCTCGCGAGAGCTTGCCCAAGGCCGACCCCGGTCTTGAAACCTGCGAAAATGCCGCCGGGTAGCACCTGTTCGAACCAGCCGCGTGCAGGCCCGTCGCCAATCACCAACACCTTGTGCGGAACCTGGAGCTTGCGCAGTTGCACGATCGTTTCGGCAAATACGTCGAGGCCCTTTTCCATGACCAGGCGGCCCAGGAACACGATTGCGACATCGTCATCATCCAGCCCATGAGCGCGGCGCCATTCCCGGTCGCGCTTGCTCGGATCGAAGATCGTGCGATCGACGCCGCGCGACCAGATCGCGATATCGTCATGCATATCCTGCTCGAGCAGGGTATCGACCATGCTCTGCGAAGGTGCGACCAGCGCATCGCACCGGTTGTAGAGCCGGCGCAGGATCCATTCGATCACCGGCTCAAGGAAAGCCATTCCGTAATACCGCGGATAGGTCTCGAAGCGGGTGTGGACCGAAGCTAGCACAGGAATATCGTAATCTTGTGCCCAACTGAGCGCCGCGTGCCCCGCCGGATCGGGCGAGGAGAGATGGACGACGTTGGGCTGGAACCGCTCGAGGTCGCTCTTCACTGCGCTGCCAAGGCCAGTGGGAAGGCGATACTCGCCGCGCCCTTTCACAGGCATCCGGACGTTGGGTAGCCCGACCAGGTCGCCGGTTGGTTCGAAATCGGGATTAGGCACCTTCGGAGCGTAGACGCGCACGGCCGCGCCCTGCCGGAGTAGATATTCCACCAGCCGGTTCAGAGCCTGGTTCGCGCCGTCGCGAGTGTAATTGTAGTTGCCGCTGAACAGGGCAATGCGAAGATCGCTCGTCTGCATGGTGCAAGCCCCATAAAGAAGCCCGCGGCGATTGGCGAGAGCGAGAACGAAATTCTGGCTATACTGCTGTTTCCGTAACGCTATCTGCGGCGCGCAAATGAAAAGCGGCGCGCCATCGGCGCGCCGCCCCCCAAACTAGGCCAAAGGCCTGTTTATCCGTTGCCGGACGTAAGGTCGGTGACAGTACCCATCACCGACTCATAGAGGCGACGAGCGACCAGACTGGCTGAGACGCCCGCTGCAGCGATGGCAACATTGCCGAATATCGCATTCAGGTATCCGCCGACGGCAGGGACACTTGCCAGCGCCGCGCCGATTGCAGGCAGCACCAGTACCCCAAGGAACATTCTGACTGCGTTGTCCTGATCTGCCCAGATGCCTGCGACGATCGCGAGCACGAGTATTGCCAATGCGACATTCAGGCCCGGGATGTTGACTACCCCGGCAACAACCGCAAGCAAAATGGCAAGCGTCGATGCAATTCCACCAATTTTCTGCATTTTCTCTCCCCCCAAGTTTCTTCTTATGGAGGACTACGATGTTACCTCTCACATGCTGCAGAACCAAATTTTAATGCTGCGCAGCAAATTACTGAAAATAATATATAAATAATAGATTCCCTAGTCTTTTCCACAGGCTGGGTTTACCTAACGGCAACCGATGGAGTGAGGCTGAGGCGCGACGAATCGATCTGAAATCAGCTGAAAATCCCCGGGGAGGCCGCTTGGAAACCGGCTTGACTAGCTATCTCGCCACACTAATGCGGCCGACGGGCCACGCGGTCCCAACGCCGCGCGAGCTCTCTGCAAGGAGAGTCTACATGACTGTGATTACGCTTCCGGCGCGCAAGCCTGTGCGTCCGTTTTTTTCTTCCGGTCCCTGCGCCAAGCCGCCGGGCTGGTCCCCTTACAAGCTGGCCACCGAATCGCTCGGCCGTTCGCACCGCGCCAAGATCGGCAAGGCGCGGCTTGGCTATTGTATCGACCTGATCCGCGAAGTGCTCGAGGTGCCAGCGACGCACCGCATCGGGATCGTTCCCGGTTCGGATACGGGCGCGGTCGAAATGGCAATGTGGACCATGCTCGGCGCCCGCCCTCTGACTACGCTGGCGTGGGAGAGCTTCGGCGAAGGCTGGGTTACCGATGCTGCAAAACAGTTGAAGCTAGATCCCACTGTCATTCGCGCCGATTATGGCGAGTTGCCGGATCTTTCGCAGGTCGACTGGTCGAACGATGTAATCTTCACCTGGAACGGCACCACTTCTGGTGTGCGCGTGCCGAATGGCGACTGGATCGCCGCAGACCGCGAAGGCCTGTGCATTGCCGACGCGACTAGCGCCGTGTTCGCGCAGGATATCGCCTGGGACAAGGTCGATGTGTTGACCTTCAGCTGGCAGAAGGTGCTGGGAGGCGAGGGCGCGCACGGCGTACTTATCCTTGGCCCGCGCGCCGTCGAGCGGCTGGAGATCTACACCCCTGCATGGCCCCTACCGAAAATGTTCCGCCTGATCAGCAAGGGTGCGCTTGCCGAAGGCGTGTTTAAGGGCGAGACGATAAACACGCCCTCTATGCTCGCGGTCGAGGATGCGATCTTCGCGCTCGAATGGGCGAAGTCGGTCGGTGGCCTTGAGGGAATGAAAGCACGCGCCGATGCCAATGCGGCCGCGCTCGATGCAATCGTGCGGCAGCGCAACTGGCTTGGCCACCTTGCGGCAGACCTAGCCAGTCGCTCGAACACCAGCGTTTGCCTGACCGTCGATGGCGCCGATGCGGACTTCATCAAGAAGTTCGCGGGCCTGCTCGAGGCACATCACGCGGCCTATGACATCGCCGGCTATCGCGACGCCCCACCGGGCCTGCGCATCTGGTGCGGCGCGACGGTCGATACCGCCGATGTCGAAGCGCTGGGCCCCTGGTTCGACTGGGCCTGGGCAACCCTCCAAAGCCAATGAATTCCGTCACCCTGAACTTGTTTCAGGGTCCATTTCTCCACATCGGGCTAAGCACGAAAAGGCTCGATGGATGCTGAAACAATTTCAGCATGACGAAAAGAGACAGATTATGACCAAACCAAAAGTCCTCATCTCCGACAAGATGGACCCGAATGCCGCAAAGATCTTCGCCGAGCGCGGCTGTGACGTTGACGTCATCACCGGCAAGACGCACGAAGAGCTCAAGGCGATCATCGGCCAGTATGACGGCCTGGCGATCCGCTCGGCGACGAAGTTAACGAAGGAAATCCTCGATGCGGCACCGAACCTGAAGGTGATCGGCCGGGCGGGCATCGGGGTCGACAATGTCGACATCCCTTATGCCAGCTCGAAGGGCGTTGTGGTGATGAACACGCCGTTCGGCAATTCGATCACTACCGCCGAACACGCGATTGCGATGATCATGGCGCTTGCTCGCCAGATTCCCGAGGCCGACCGCCGCACGCAGGCGGGCGAGTGGCCCAAGAACGACTTCATGGGCATCGAAGTGACCGGCAAGACCCTGGGCCTGATCGGCGCAGGTAATATTGGTTCGATCGTAGCCAGCCGCGCCCAAGGGCTGAAGATGAAGGTGATCGCCTACGATCCCTTCCTGACCGAAGACCGTGCAATCGAAATGGGCATCGAGAAGGTCGATCTCGATACGCTGCTGAACCGAGCCGATTTCGTCAGCCTCCACACGCCGCTGACTGACCAGACGCGCAACATCCTCAGTCGCGAGCGTTTGGAGAACGCAAAGCCTGGCATTCGCATTGTCAATTGCGCGCGCGGTGGGCTGATCGACGAAGTCGCGCTGAAGGATTTGCTGTTGAGTGGCCAGGTTGCGGGAGCTGCCCTCGATGTCTTCGAGAAGGAGCCGCCTGCGTCCGATCACCCGCTGTTCGGCACACCCGGCTTTATCTGCACTCCGCACCTCGGCGCTTCGACCGCTGAAGCGCAGGTTAATGTCGCGCTGCAGGTCGCCGAGCAGATCAGCGATTTCCTGGTGAATGGCGGCGTCACCAACGCACTCAACATGCCATCGCTCAGCGCGGAGGAAGCGCCCAAGCTCAAGCCCTACATGGCGCTTGCCGAAAAGCTGGGCAGCCTGGTGGGCCAGCTGTCGCACGGCAATCTCGAGAAGATCAGCATCGAGCGGGAAGGCGCCGCAGCCAGCCTCAACGGCAAGCCGATCACCGGCGCGGTGCTGGCTGGGTTCATGCGCCGCTATTCGGATAGCGTGAATATGGTCAATGCACCCTATCTGGCCAAGGAGCGCGGGCTCGACGTTCGGGAGGTGCGGCACGATCGCGAAGGCGTGTACCACACGTTGTTGCGCGTTACGGTGGAAACCAGCCAGGGGCCGCGTTCGGTTGCGGGCACACTTTTTGGCGATGCCGCCCCGCGCCTGGTCGAGATTTTCGGCATCGGGATCGAAGCCGACCTTGCCGGCCATATGCTCTACATCGTCAATGAAGATGCGCCGGGCTTTATCGGACGCATCGGTACACTGCTTGGCAAAGCAGGCATCAACATCGGTACGTTCCACCTTGGCCGACGCGAGGCTGGCGGCGAAGCGGTGCTGTTGCTGAGTGTCGACCAGCCGATCAACGAGGAAATGGTCCAGCAGGCAGCTAGGATCGAAGGCGTCAAAATGGTCAAGGCGCTGGAATTTTAGGCGCCGATCGGGCAAGCTCCCATAGGTCATGACCGAAGCTGACGACCTGCTGCCCGAGGGGCTCGAAGACCGGCTTCCGCAAGAGGCGGAGCGGATCGCCCGTACCATGCGCGCCTGCCTCGATGTGCTGGCGAGCCACGGCTATGCGAGGGTCCGCCCGCCGCTGGTCGAATTCGAGAAGTCGCTCGCGGGGCGGATGGAAGGGGTGCAGCCGCGCCGCATGTTCCGCTTCGTCGATCCCTCAAGCCTCCGTACGCTTGCCTTGCGCAGCGACATCACGCCGCAAATCGGGCGGATTTCGGCGACCAGCCTCTCTGCTGCGCCGCGTCCGCTGCGCCTCGCCTACTGCGGCGAGATCACGGTGATCAAGGCGGACCAGCTCGAACCCGCGCGCGAGCGGTTGCAGCTTGGTGCCGAGCTGATCGGGGCGGACACCGTGGCCGCGGCGGGCGAAGTCGTGGCGATCGCGGTCGAGGCGCTGGCGGCTGCGGGGCTGACGGGCATTTCGGTCGATTTCACTTTGCCGGACCTAGTCGACACGCTTGCAGTCAACGCGATGCCACTGGCGCCGGAGCAGGCCGACGCGGTGCGCCGCGAATTGGACATGAAGGATGCGGGCGGCCTCAAGGAAGCAGGCGGAGAAGCCTATTTGCCGCTGCTCTATGCCACTGGAGCATTCGACGAAGCGGTGACCAAGCTGCAGGCGATCGATGCGGGCGGGGCGCTTGCGAGCAGGATTGCAGGGCTCAAGGCGATTGCGTCGAAAATCGGCGACCGTGCGCGCATCACGCTCGACCCCACCGAGCGGCACGGCTTCGAGTACCAGAGCTGGTTCGGTTTCACTCTCTTTGCCGAGGGGCTGCGAGGCACGCTGGGTCGGGGCGGCACCTATCTCATCAAGGGTAGCGAAGAAGCCGCGACCGGCTTCTCGCTCTATGTCGACCAGCTGGCGCAGGCGGTGGGCGACGGTCCGCCCTGCGATACGCTCTACCTGCCTTTGGGCCATAATGCAGCGGCTGCGGTTCGGTTGCGCGCCGAAGGTTGGCGCACAATCGCGCAGATTGGCGAAGGGGAAGACCCTCAAGCACTGGGCTGCACGCATTTTCTAAACGACGGGAAGCCGACCGGTCTTTCTTGACAACGCCTCCCTCCCATTATGGCTGGTAAGTGTCTGATTCGAAAATGCAATCTTTCTCAAATGCGAAGCCGATTTCACTTGAGGATACGGCCGGAGCCTCGCCAACGAGGGAGTTTCCGTGGATCATATCAAGTTATGATCGAAAGCCCTATGATGGCTTGATCGGTGGGAGCAATCCGGCTTTCACGTGTGCGCCAAAGTGTCGGCATAAACCATTCTTCGCTGAGGAGGATTTGATGGATATTCGCCAGGTTGAACCCGGATTTGCAGTAGCCCCCCAATTGCAGCCAGGCGACATGGCGGCTCTGGCCCATGAGGGCTTTATCGCCGTAATCTGCAACCGGCCCGATGGTGAGGACGATGGCCAGCCGGGTGTCGCTACGATACGTGCCGCAGCGGAGAGCGCAGGCCTCGCTTTCCATCACATTCCCGTCAGTGGAGGGCAGTTTCCCGATGCCGCGATCGATGCCTTTCGCTCTGTTCGCCAAGCCACAGATGGCCCGATTCTGGCCTATTGCCGCACCGGAACCCGCTCGATCACACTGGAAACGCTTGCCAATCCCGAAGGACGCAGCGCATCCGTCCGGCTAGGCTTGGCGAATGCTGCGGGTTATGACCTTACGGCTATGGCGAGCAGGCTGGGCGATTGAGCGTCCCAAGCCGCTCCAAACGCAGCCGCGTTCTCGCTTTTCCCGATCCACCAAAGTGTTGTCAGTTCGTTGCTTTGGAGGGGCATCAGGACCGAAGCCTGATATCCGTGCTTCGTACCCCACTTGTTGAAATCGTCTTTGATTTGCAGATATTTTTCAACGGAACATCCGTTGTTTATCTTAACGCCAATAACATCCCAGTGTTCTGCATTGGCAGCAGTCGAGGTAGAAGCCATCGCGAGTGCCAAGATTAGAAATTTCTTCATGTGGTCACCCCATTCCAATTAGTTGGAAAGCGACCCAGATCAGGAAAATATCATAGATCAACGCGCCCGCAGATTCTTTTTCCGCGTTGGTCATCAGCGTATCGATCCGACCGTGGTTCAGCATTGCCCAGATCCGGGCTTTGCGCAGTCCCGTCACGCCGCTTGACTTGCCTATGCCCCACGCTCTAACCCGCGCGGCGCATCCGGGGACGCAAGGCTCCCTCCATTTCCGTCCCTTGGTCGAGTCCTGTCGAAGGACCATGAGGATCCCCCTGGCAGGGGGTAAGGTGTAAGCATGGCCAACGTAACCGTGATCGGCGCTCAATGGGGCGATGAGGGCAAGGGCAAGATCGTCGACTGGCTTGCCAGCCGCGCCGATGCCGTCGTCCGCTTCCAGGGCGGCCACAATGCCGGCCACACGCTGGTGGTGGGCAACACCACCTACAAGCTGAGCCTGCTGCCCTCGGGGATCGTCACCGGCACCCTTTCGATCATCGGCAATGGCGTGGTGCTCGATCCGTGGGCGCTCAAGGCCGAGATCGAAAAGCTCGAGGGGCAGGGCGTCACCATCACGGACGACAATTTCGCGATCGCGGACAATTGCCCGCTGATCCTGCCGATTCACCGCGATCTCGACGCTCTGCGCGAAACCGCAGCGGGCAGCGGTAAGATCGGCACTACCGGGCGCGGCATCGGCCCGGCCTATGAAGACAAGGTCGGCCGCCGCGCGATCCGCGTGTGCGACCTGGCGCATCTCGACAGCCTTGAACCGCAGCTCGACCGGCTTTGCGCACACCATGACGCACTTCGCGCCGGGTTCGACCAGCCGCCGGTCGACCGCGAGCGCCTGATCGCGGACCTCGCGGAGATCGCACCCTTCGTGCTGCGCTTTGCCCAGCCAGTGTGGAAGCGGCTCAAGAAGGTGCGCAAGGCCGGTGCGCGCATCCTGTTCGAAGGTGCGCAAGGCGTGCTTCTCGATATTGACCACGGCACCTATCCCTTCGTCACCAGTTCGAACACCGTCAGCGGCACCGCAGCGGCGGGTTCGGGCCTTGGCCCCAATTCGACCGGCTTCGTGCTGGGGATCGTGAAGGCTTACACCACGCGCGTTGGCAGCGGCCCGTTCCCGACGGAGCTCGACGATGAGGTTGGCCATCGACTGGGCGAGCGCGGGCACGAATTTGGCACCGTCACCGGGCGCAAGCGCCGCTGCGGCTGGTTCGATGCTGTGCTGGCGCGCCAGAGCTGCGCCATCTCGGGCGTCACCGGCATTGCGCTCACCAAGCTCGACGTGCTCGACGGCTTCGATAAGGTGCAGATCTGCACTGGCTATCGCCTGAACGGCAAGATCATGGACTATTTTCCCAGCCATGCAGGCGATCAGGCTGCGGTCGAGCCGATCTATGAGGAAATGGACGGCTGGCACGAAACGACCGCAGGCGCGCGCAGTTGGGCCGACCTTCCTGCGAATGCGATCAAATACATCCAGCGGGTGCAGGAACTGATCGAAACGCCCGTGGCGCTGGTTTCGACCAGCCCCGAGCGGGATGACACGATCCTGGTGCGCGATCCCTTCTTGGATTGATCGCAGGCTGTGAGTACCCGCTTGAATTCTTGATCTGTTCTATCTGTAGGACTGTACGGACTCGCGGGACATCTTTCATATTGCCGATGGGCAACCAGAAGGATGGGTCCAATGACCGATCAGGAACGAGACGTTCAGCGCAAGCTCAAGGTGCTGCGATGCTCAGAAAGGTGCTTTTCCGCCTCCCTCATAAGGTCCCCACTTTTCCGCGAACGAAGAGGTGGCTTGCTATCATTGATTTCACTCTTGCATTAAATTCGGACCTGTGGCGCATTTGACGAGTGATGCAGGGAAACTTGATTCAGGCGTGCCGCTGACGACGGCGCTGCGTTGGGTACGCCAAATGACCGAGGCCGGGCTGTTTGAGCGGGTGGAGGATGCGGCGGATAAGCGCCGTGCGTTCATTTCGCTCAGCGACACGGCGCGCAATGCCGTGGCGTGCTATTTTGCGGAGATCGGGCAGCCGGCGCCGGCTTACGCAGCCTGATTCTGGCCAGAGACGTAACGCAGGACCACCGTTAGTCCTTCGCGTTCCTTATCGTGCTCCTCTTCGCTGAAAGGAAGCCGGCTGGCATCTGCACGGGAACGATTGACGATCGCATCGGGAATGGCGCCATCGAGCAGCAGTGTGTCTGCTTCGCCGAGCAGGCGCGCCTGCCGAAGGGTCAAGTCTTCAGGATCATCGCTCGAGAGGTCGATCGTCTCAGCTTGAGAGGCGTTCGGGAGGCCAGCACCATCAAGCCAGCTTTCGACCCGTTCGTACGCTTCTGGATCGAACGGATCGAGCACGCCGCCCTCGGCCAGAGCAGCGTCGAGCGCTCGCCGTCGGTCGGTCCCGTCGGGAAAGCGAGCACGCAACCGCTCGCGAGCTCCGCTAAGAGCCAGTGCCAGCCTACCCAGCGATTGCGGCAAGATCGCCTCGAGCCGAAGCCGCAAATGCTTGGCAAGTCCCGCCGACGCACCGCCAGTGCCGACCGCGACAAGGACTGGGTCACGATCGAGTATGCTGGGAGTGGTGAAGTCGCACAGATCGGGCATGTCGACCACATTTACCAGCATTCCGGCGCAGCGCAGGTTAATCGCGGCATTCTCGCAGGCCCGCAAATCCCCATAGGCGACAAAGGCCAATTGCACGCCTTCGTCTATCGCGCGCTGCATATCGGCTTCGACGATCCCGCCCGCGCGTTCGACCAGCCGCCGCTTCGGTTCGGCTACCTCCCCATCGCCCAGAACCAGAACCTTCCGGCCTTTGATGCGATGGAACAGCGGCAGCGAATGGATCATTCAGAAGAGACCCGTCTAGAGCCATTCGGGAACGCGTTCGGCGTCCATGATCGCTGCGGCGGGGATGCGGTCGGCCACCAAGGCGAAGCGATCGCCATCGACCAACACCTCGGGTACGAAACCGCGCGAATTGTATGAGCTGGCCATAGTTGCGCCATAGGCACCGCTGGTGCGGAACACTGCCAGATCGCCAGCGACCAGCGCTTCGCATTCGCGGTCATGCGCAAAGGTGTCGCCAGTCTCACAAATCGGGCCGACGATATTCGCTGTCATGCGCTTGCCGCTAGGTTCCACTGCGATGAAATCGTGCCACGCGCCATACAGAGCGGGGCGCGCGAGATCGTTCATCGCTGCATCGACAATTACGAAAGGCGGGCCATTGCCGCCGCGCTTTACGCGAATGACGCGAGTCAGCAGTACCCCGGCATTGCCTGCGATCACGCGACCCGGCTCGAAGGTGAGGTGAACACCCCAATCCTTGGTTACCCGTGCGACCATTGCACCGTACTCGCCCGGTGAAGGCGGACTCTCGTCGTCCCTGTAAGGTACGCCAAGCCCGCCGCCCAAATCGACATGGGTGATCGTGTGCCCTGCGGCGCGCAGGTCCTCGACCAATTTCCCGACCTTGGCGAAGGCTTTTTCGAGCGGTTCCAGGTCGAGCAATTGGCTGCCGATATGGACCGCCACTCCGCGCAGGTTCAGCCCTTCGAGTGCAGCCAGCTCGTTATAGGCCTCGCGCGCATGAACCATCGGAATGCCGAACTTATTCTCCGCCTTGCCGGTCGAGATTTTCTCATGCGTCTTCGCATCGACATCGGGATTGATCCGCAGGCAAGCGGGCGCCCGCTCGCCGCGTGCGGCGGCGAGTTCAGCCAATTCGCGACCTTCTTCGCGGGATTCGATGTTGAACTGCCCGATCCCTTTGTTGAGCCCGAGTTCGAGTTCGGCGCGCGTCTTTCCGACGCCCGAGAATACGATCATCTCCGGCGTCATGCCGGCCGCCAAGGCTCGGACGAGCTCTCCGCCCGACACCACGTCTGCGCCGAAGCCCCGCTGCTGAAGCACTTTCAGAACTGCGAGGTTGGGGTTGGCCTTTACTGCAAAGGCGATCAGCTTATGGGGCACGCCTTCAAGTCCTTCGCGGAACACCCGGGCATGCCGCTCCAGCGTGGCACGCGAATAGACATAGACCGGCGTGCCGACTTCTTCGGCGATGCTCGGCAATGGCACCTCTTCGGCGTGCAAAACGCCATGCTTCAAAGCGAAATGGTCCATAACTGTCCTGCTCCCGCCTATTCGGGCGGGAGATCGAAAGGATCGTCAGCACGCTCCTCCGAGCGGCGCCGAAGCTCGGCGCTACGCTGAGGGGCGGCCAGCGTTTCGATTTCGAGCAGTTCTTCGGCCTTGGGCTTCTCAGTCGCACCATAGGGTGCCGGCGGCAGATCCTGGTTGGCGAGCGGCTCAAGATCGGCCTTTTGGCCGCAGGCGGCAAGCAGCAGGCTGGCGACAAGGATCAGTTTCGTCTTCATCTGCCGGTCATCCCCAATGCCTGCCGTGCTTCGGCCACGCGCCGCTCTACCTCTTTCGGCGCGGTCCCGCCATAGGAGGCGCGCGAAGCGACCGAAGCATCGACCGAAAGCGCTTTGTAGACGCGTTCGTCGATGCGGCTGTCGATGGCCTGCAGCACGTCGAGCGGCAACTGGTCGAGTGCCACGCCATTTGCCTCGGCGCGTTTGACAGCCGCGCCGGTAATGTGATGCGCTTCGCGGAAAGGAATGTCGGCTTCGCGCACCAGCCAGTCGGCAAGATCGGTCGCAGTGGCAAAGCCAAGCTCAGCCGCCTGCCGCATGCGGTCGGTGCGGAATTCGCTTTCGGCCACCATGCCCGTCATCGCCACTATGCTTAGCGCAAGCAGACCGGCCGCTTCGAATACCGGCGGCTTGTCGTCCTGCATGTCCTTCGAATAAGCCAGCGGCAACCCCTTCATCGTCACCATCAGAGCGGTGGTGCAGCCGATCACCCTTCCTGCGTGGCCGCGCACCAACTCGGCTGCATCGGGGTTCTTCTTCTGCGGCATGATCGAGCTGCCGGTCGAAAAACTGTCGGGCAGGCGCACGAAGCCGAACGGCTGGCTCGCCCAAATGATGAACTCTTCCGCGAGGCGCGACAGGTGGAGCGCACACTGGCTCGCGGCCATGAGGTAATCGAGCGCGAAGTCGCGATCCGAAACGGCGTCGAGGCTGTTGGCTGTGGGCCGCTCGAAGCCGAGCGCCTGTGCGGTCGTCGCGCGATCGATCGGGAAACCGGTCCCGGCCAGCGCCGCGCTGCCGAGTGGGCATTCATTGAGGCGGCTGCGTGCATCGGCAAAGCGGCTGCGGTCCCGCCGGAGCATTTCATAATAGGCCATCAAATGGTGGCCCAATGTCACCGGCTGCGCGGTCTGGAGATGCGTGAAGCCGGGCATGATGCTGGCCGAATGCTCCCCGGCGCGGATCACCAGCGCGCGCTGCAGGGCGGCAAGTCCTTCGTCGGCCTGGTCCATTGCGTCACGAACCCACAGCCGGAAATCGGTCGCGACCTGATCGTTACGGCTGCGGGCGGTATGGAGTCGACCGGCCACAGGGCCAACCAGTTCGGCCAGCCGCGCCTCGGTTGTCATGTGGATGTCTTCGAGGTCCCAATTCTCGGGCACGCCGTTGCGCTCATATTCGGCCGCGACCTGATACAGGCCTTCCGCAATCGTCGCTGCATCCTCTGCACTTACGATCCCCTGCGCGCCAAGCATGGCGACATGCGCCTTGGATGCGGCGATATCCTGCCGCCACAGCGCCTTGTCGAACGGTATCGAGGCGTTGATTTCGCGCATGATCGCGCTAGGGCCTTCGGCAAATCTGCCGCCCCACATCTGATTGGAGCCCGACATGTCCTTACGGCTATCGTTCACTATTCTCGCCTCGGCGCTGTTTCTTGCCGCCTGCGATAGTGGCGCAGGCGACGCGGCGCAACAGCTGGAGCAATTGGGTGATGCCAAGCAGGAATTGGCGGGGGAAATCGATCGCAGTTTTGCAGGAGAATTGATGCCCGCGCTGACGGTCACTGATCCGTCGGGCAAGCAGCTCAATCTGGGTGCGCTGCAAGGCCAGCCAATGCTGCTCAACCTGTGGGCGACCTGGTGCGCGCCCTGCGTGGTGGAGATGCCGATGCTGGACCAGCTTGCCGGAACCAAGCAAGGCGAATTGCGCGTGATCACGGTGAGCCAGGACATACGCGGGGCCGATGTTGTTGTGCCTTTCTTCGAAGCGCGGCAGTTCGCCCATCTCGAACCATGGCTTGACCCGCAGAACCATCTCGGCGCGAGCTATGACGGCGGCGGGGTCATGCCGCTGACGGTTCTCTACAATGCCTCCGGGGAAGAGGTCTTCCGCGTTGCGGGCGGCTATCACTGGGACAGCGAAGAGGCGCTGGCGGCGATTGAGGAAGCCCTCAAGGAATAGCTCGTCCCTCAGCTTGCCGTTGGGCGCGAAGCAGGCCGAAGGCCAACCTTTCGTTGTAGCCGTTCTCCCATGGTGATCCGGGCTCGATGTAGAGCGTCTTCACGCCTATCCGACCCAGCCAGTCCCGCACGGCGTGTGCGGTAAACTCAGCACCATTGTCGCTGCGGATATGATCAGGCGGACCATGCCGTCATGTAAACGCAGGCGAGGCAGCAAAGCCGAACCGCAAGCGAGCTGTTTGGTTGACGGAGGGCGTTGGTTCAGGGAAATTTGCGCCTGAGATACTAGGGCCATTTGCACGACCGACTGCGGAATTCCCTGCGTCGCCCCTTGGGAATCGGACTGTGGGTTTGCGAGGAGATTCGGCGCAGAAAGGCGCCTTCTCGTCGACGGAATTCTCGATGTACGAGTGCCCACTCTGTCAAGAATTGGGCCTTCACTGCATGCAACGGGCTGCCGCCGTCAGAGAGTAGGTTAGAGGGAAACACATTGTAGTATCTGAAAGAGCTTTCCCATGGAGTTCGAACATTGATGGCAGCACTCGCGAAAAGGCGGTTCCGCAAGGATACATTCTGCGATCCGACTTGCCATAAATATCGATGTCGATATAAATGGGTCAGGGAGGTACATTGTGACAGGGTCTTGTGACGCTACTCTGATCGAGAACGGCATTCTCTTCGACGCCACCGGCGCCGCGGCGAGCGTGCAGCCCATCGCATTCGACGGCGAGATTGCCGCCACCGGCCAGGCTGCGCTCGACTGGGCCGAGGGGCGCAATGACGTCAGGCGCATCGATGCCAGCGGTTGCACCGTGATGCCCGGCCTTATCGACGCGCATTGCCACATCAGTTTCGACGAGCCGCATTCGAACGACGAACTCTTCTTCCACCGCCGCGAGGGTCTCTCGGCGCTGGTGGCGGCACACTGACCTGCCCCATTAGGGTGGTCCACCGGTTAAGTTAGAGTTCCGGCGGTTGTTGTCGCCCTGCTGGGCGGCCTGAAG
>JALRKY010000022.1 GCA_023260985.1 Altererythrobacter sp.
GTCGCCGGCCTGAATGTCGCCCGGGAGTGCGAACGGGCCCTGCATGTAGTCCGCATCGTCGCAGGTCGGCCCATAGAAGGCGAAATCCTGCGCTGCGTCACGCGAATCGTTTTCCAGCGTCGCCACCGGGAAACGCCAATCGACATGCGCTGCATCGTAGAGCGCGCCATAGGCGCCATCATTGATGTAGAGCTGTTCGCCACGGCGCTTTTCGACCTTCACGATCATGCTCGAATATTCCGCGCACAGCGCACGGCCGGGTTCGCACCACAGCTCGGCGTTGTAGGCGATCGGCAGCGCCTCGAAGTGTCGCGCGATCATCGCGAAATAGTCTTCTAACGGCGGCGGTTCGAGCCCGGGGTACGAGCTGGGGAACCCGCCGCCCACGTCAATCATGTCGATCACCACCGACGCCTCGGCAATCGCCGCGCGGGTGCGGTCGAGCGCCTGGACGAAAGCGAAAGGCGTCATTGCCTGACTACCGACGTGGAAACACACGCCAAGCCAGTCGCAATGCTGGCGTGCCTGCTGCAGCAGCTGCGGCGCCTCGATCAGGTCGCAGCCAAACTTGCTCGCCAGCGAAAGCTCCGAGAATTCGCTCGACACGCGCAGGCGCACCGCCAACCGTAGGTCGGTGGCAGGCTGGTCGGTTTCAGGATTGCGGCAAGCATCGACGATCTTGGTCAATTCCTCGACCGAATCGAGGCTGAAGGTTTTCACGCCATGCTGGGAATAGGCTTCGCGGATCGCGCTCGGCGTCTTCACAGGATGCATGAAGCACAGCACGGCTTCGGGCAGCAGGCCGCGCACCAGCCGTACCTCGGCGATCGACGCGACGTCGTAATGCGTGATGCCCGCGCTCCACAGCGTCTGGATCAGGTCCGACGTAGGGTTCGCCTTAACGGCATAGAGCGACTTACCCGGGAACTTCTCGATGAAGAAACGGGCGGCGCGCAGCGCGGCATGCGGGCGGTTGAGGATGACGGGTTCGTCCGGAGCGAGGTCGCGGACTACAGCCTTGGCATCGGGATAGACGTGCAACTCAAGGGACCCCCAAAACGGCTCTGTTGAACCATGAAACGACAAGCTGCCTTGCGGTTAGGAAGTCCCCTTGGGGCAGCGGAGGGGCGCATATAGGCCCTCCCCGATGGATCGCAAATGAAAAAAGGGGTGTTTTTCTCCGACCATCCCGATCCAAGCGGATGGCTGGCCGAAATGTTCGATCATTCTTTCCGCAAACGACCCGGCTCGCCGAATTCGACCCGAGTTCCAGCTCTCAGCCGCGGAGCCCGCGTCCCGTCATACCACGCGAGAGCGCACCGGTTGCGGACACGCTCAGGAAGGCATCACCCCCTTGCGCTGCGCTGCTGGCGCTGCTGCCGGCACGGTACTGGCAGCCGCGACCGTGGTCACCGGGCTGGCAAGGTTCGGCATCACCTGCGCGATCCGCGGCGGCAAGGAACGCAAGTTCAAGCGCAACATGAGCACATGCCTGACCGAATACGGACATGAGGTCACCGATTGGGAAAAGCTCAAGAAGCGCGACGATACGGCGGCCTTTGCAGCCCGACAAGTGAAAGTGGCTAAATCGATCCGGCCCCAACCGGCGGAGGCTGAAGTAATCGAGGCCGTTTGCTGGTCGATGAAAACGCCCGCCGACGAAACGCCCGCGCCGCTCGCGGTGGGAACGCTCGAGGGCTAACTCAAGCGGTCCCGGAAATGCTCGTAATCGAAGGATTTCACGAGCTCGAGCGCGTCGGTTTCGCTATCCCACAGGTAGATCGATGGCAATTGCACACCGTTGAAGGTGTTGGTCTTGACCATCGAATAATGCGCCTGATCGAGGAAAGCGAAGCGCGCGCCGGGCTCGGCAGGCACCGGCAAGCGATAATCGCCGATCACGTCGCCCGCGAGGCAAGAGGGGCCGCCAAGCCGGATCGGGATCATTTCCTCGTCGTTCAGTTCGCCCAGCATAGCGGGGCGATAGGGCGCTTCGATCACATCGGGTATGTGGCAAGTGGCCGAAATATCAGTGATCCCGATCGGCATCCCGTTCCAGCCGATGTCGAGCAAAGTCCCTACGAGAATCCCGGCATCGAGTGCGACCGCTTCGCCGGGCTCAAGATAAAGCTCCGCCCCGGTGTCTTCCTTCACATCCTTGAGGAATTCGACCAGCTCCTCGCGCTGGTAGTCGGCGCGGGTGACGTGGTGCCCTCCGCCCATGTTGATCCATTTGAGCTGGCCGAAATAGGGCTCGATCACGTCAAACACCGCATCCCAGGTGCGCTTGAGCGGTTCGAGGTCCTGTTCGCAGAGATTGTGGAAGTGGATGCCGTCGACTCCTTCCAGATACTCTTCGGTCAGCTGGTCGAGCGGGAAGCCGAGCCGCGATCCGGGCGAGGAGGGATCGTATTTCGCCACTTCGCCGGTCGGAACCTGCGGATTGATGCGCAGGCCCACGTCGAAATCCTTCCCCGAAGCGCGCGCATTCTCGAGGATCAGCGCGGCACGCTGCAATTGGCCGGGCGAATTGAAAATCACATGGTCGGACAGGCGACAAATCTCTTCGAGTTCCTCGGGCTTGTAGGCGGCCGAATAGGTCGCGATCTCGCCATCGTAGAACTCGCTCGCCAGCCGCGCTTCCCACAGGCCCGACGTGCATGCGCCGTCGAGATATTCGCCTATGATCGGCGCGGTCGACCACATGCTGAAGGCCTTGAGCGCGGCCAGCACCTTGATTTCAGCAGCATCACGAATATCGGCCAGAACCTGGCAATTGGCGCGCAGCTTCGCCGCGTCGACCACGAAAGCGGGGCTCTCGACACGGGAGAGATCGAAATGGGCGAAGGCACCCGGATCGCCTGCCTTAGTTTCCATGCTGCGCTTCTTCCATACGGGCCCTCTAATGGCAAAGCGGCCCCGCGGGAATAGCCCGCGAGGCCGCACGGCCCCCCGCTGTGTCGGATTATTTGCCGCTGAGCGGCTGAGGCTTGCGGAACGGATAGTCGCGATAGAACTGGTTCAGGTCCTGCATAAAGGCAGGATAGGGCGTGCCAAAGGCGAAGTCCGAATTGTCACCATAAAGAACCAGTAAACCCTCCAGCGGCGCATCGCTGTCGTTGACAATCTCGTGCTTCACAAACTGTGGGACGAACACGCTCATTCCTGCTTCAATCTTCATCGGGCCGTCATCCGTATGCAGTGTCCCCGAACCGCTCGTCACCACGAACAAATTAGGCATCTGGCCAAAGGAAAGGCGTGGATCTTCATTCACCACCTCCTGCGGGCCAATACTAAAACAGGCCACGCGGAAGCCCTTCATGGTGTGCAGCGAAGTCGCCTGCGCGCCATGGGTCTGCAGCGAGGTCGCCCGGCTGAAACGGGTCACCTCCGGCTTGCCCTTGGTTCAGATATTTGCCCGACCTAGTCGGGATATTCTCCAGGGGCGGTGCGAAAGCGCCCAGGGCCAGCGCAGCCACCAAAACGGCTGTTCGCATCAAAACTCGACCGGTCCCGGCAATTCCTCAACCGTCCATGGCAGGCCGTGCTTGTTGAGCATCTCCATGAAGGGATCGGGGTCCATTTCTTCCATGTTGAACACGCCCCGTCCCGTCCAGATGCCCCGCACCACCATCGCACTGCCGATCATCGCGGGAACGCCGGTGGTGTAGCTCACCGCCTGGTTGCCGGTTTCCTCATAGGCGGCCTCATGCGAGCAAATGTTCTTGATGTAGAACGTCTTCTCGCCCGACCCGTCGATCGCTTCGCCGGTGGCGATGCAGCCGATGTTGGTGTTGCCCTTAGTCGTTTCGCCCAGCGTCTCCGGCTTGGGCAGCACTGCGGCAAGGAACTGCAGTGGGATGATCTCCACGCCCTTGTACTTGATCGGCTCGATCGAAGTCATGCCGACGTTCTGCAAAACGGTAAGATGCGTGATGTATTGGTCCCCGAAGGTCATCCAGAAGCGCGCGCGCGCCATCTCGGGATTGAACTTCGCGAGGCTTTCCAGCTCCTCGTGATACATCATGTACATGTTCTTGAGCCCCACGGCCTCGAAGTCGAACTCGACCTTCTTCGCCATCGCCGGGGTCTCGACGAACTCGCCATCCTCCCAGTGCCGCGCAGGCGCGGTCACTTCGCGAATGTTGATTTCCGGGTTGAAATTGGTGGCGAAATGCTGGCCGTGGTCACCGCCATTACAATCGAGGATGTCGAGCGTGCGGATGGTCTTGAGCTTGTGTTTCTTGAGCCACATGGTGAACACGCTGGTCACCCCCGGATCGAAGCCCGAACCGAGCAGCGCCATGATCCCCGCCTGTTTGAAGCGATCATGGTAGGCCCACTGCCAGCTATACTCGAACTTGGCTTCGTCCTTCGGCTCGTAATTAGCGGTGTCGAGATAGTTCACACCCGCTTCAAGGCAGGCGTCCATCATTGGAAGGTCCTGGTACGGCA
Source organism: Altererythrobacter sp. (assembly GCA_023260985.1). GTDB lineage: Bacteria > Pseudomonadota > Alphaproteobacteria > Sphingomonadales > Sphingomonadaceae > Erythrobacter. The sequence continues at coordinate 4,456 of JALRKY010000022.1, forward strand.
GCGCCAGATTCACCACCAGCGAGGGCTTAACTTGTCGGATCAAATTGACCATCGCTGGCACTTCCTCGGCATCAATCTCGTAGGTCGCAATTTCGACGCCGGTGCGCTCCTTGACCGAAGCGGCAATGGCATCGCACTTGCGCTTGGTGCGGCTAGCAAGATGGATATTGGAAAAAATTTCCCTGTTCATCGCCATCTTGTGGACGCAGACCGAGCTGACGCCGCCGGCACCGATCACGAGGACTGTGGACATGGAACACTACCTTTCACGTTCGAATCTTGCGCGCTCTCTAGTCGAATGCGCTAAGAGCGCAAAATGATCCTTCAAACTTCCCGCCAGCCCAGCTGCGACGGCGTGCTCGAAGCAGCCGAAAAAATCGCCGCGATCCTACCGCCTACGCCGCTGTTGCCGGTCGAGATCAACGGCGTGCAGTGCTGGGTGAAGGCGGAAAACCTCCAGCCGATCGGGGCGTTCAAGATTCGCGGCGCCTGGCACAGGTTGACTGCGCTGAGCGATGCGGAGCGCGCAGCCGGTCTTGTGGCGGTATCCTCAGGCAACCACGCGCAGGGCGTTGCCTGGGCCGCCAAGCGGCTCGGCATTTCTGCAACGATAGTGATGCCGCACGATGCCCCGCAAGTGAAGATCGACCTCACGCGTGCACTCGGAGCCGAAGTGGTACTGTACCAGCGGCCCAGCGAGGATCGCGATGCGGTGGCCGCGAGGCTGATCGAGGAACATGGCGGCACGCTGGTCCATGCCTTCGGCGACCCCTGGGTGATCGAAGGCCAGGGCAGCGCAGGCATCGAAATCACGGCGCAACTAGGACGCGAGCCCAGCCGCATCCTCGCCTGCTGCGGCGGCGGCGGGCTGACGGCAGGTCTTGCCCTCGCCTGCCCCAGTGCCGAAATCTACCCGGTCGAACCGGTGGGTTGGGACATGGTCGGCCAATCGCTCGCAGCGGGCGAAATCGTCCATGCTGCGTCCGATGCACCCAAGACCATCTGTGACGCCTTGCAGCCGATCGCCACCAAGCAGATCAATCTCGATGTGCTGGGTGGACGCAGCTCTCCCGGCGTCGCAGTGACCGATGACGAAGTGCGCGCGGCCCAGCGGTTCGCCTTCTCCCACCTGCACCTCGTGGTCGAACCGGGCGGTTCGGCGGCGCTGGCGGGGGCGCTCGCGGGCAAGGTGCAGCTCGACGAGGGCACCGTGATCATGCTTACGGGCGGGAACGTTGACCCCAAGGCCTATGCCGAGACAATCACGCAGCAAGTTTAAGTTGCATTTGACAATTTAATACCAGCTGCGCAGTCTCTCCGCATAGAGGGGAGAAATATCATGCAAGCTCAAATGCTGGCACCCGCCGCCGTACTTGTGGTGTGGTCGATAATCATGCTGCTGTGGACGGCCGGAACAAGGTTTCCGGCCATGGCCAAATCCGGAATGGACCTCAAAAAGGCTAAGCTCGGCGGACGCGGGCAGGATCTTGAAGGAGTCCTTCCCGACAAGGTGCAGTGGAAGTCGCACAACTACACGCACCTGATGGAACAGCCGACGATCTTCTACCCCACGGTTATCATCCTGGCGATGGTCGGCGCGGGAGCGATCGACGTGCTGCTGGCTTGGGCCTATGTCGCGTTTCGGATCGTCCATTCGCTTTGGCAATCGACCGTCAACGTCGTCTCGATCCGCTTCCTGCTGTTCATCCTGTCGACCCTCGCGCTCACCGCGCTGGCGGTGCGTGCACTGTCGGTCACGCTGCTTGCAAATCCGGGATTGGTCGCATGATCGGGATGGACATTCTTCAGCCGGTCGTCGCGCTCACCGCATGGACCATGGTGATGTGGCTTTGGATGTACGCCACCCGCATACCGGCGATGAGCAAAGCCGGGATCGACGGCACCAAGCTAGTCGGCAGTAGCGGCGCCAGCCTGCGCGAGCAGCTACCCGATCGGGTAAGTTGGAAAGCAGACAACTACAACCACCTGCACGAAGCGCCGACCGTGTTCTATGCGATCGCGATCGTGCTTGCGATCATTGGCCAGGGCGACGGATTGAACGCACTTCTGGCGTGGATCTATGTCGCGCTGCGTGTAATTCACTCACTGGTTCAGGCCACCGCCAATGTGGTGCTGGTGCGCTTCGTATTGTTTGCGCTGTCCAGCCTGGTGCTGATGGCACTGATCTTCCACGCTTCGATCAGCGTTTTCGACCTTCATATGTGAGGAATAGAGGGCTCCCGCGAATGCGGGAGTCCTCTATTCGGCTGCTTCGGTCGCATCCGCGGCGAAATCGAGCGTGGCGAGGTAGCGCTCGGCGTCGAGCGCGGCCATACAGCCCATCCCGGCGGCCGTCACCGCCTGGCGATAGGTGTGGTCGGTAACGTCACCTGCGGCGAACACACCGGGTATCTCGGTCTTGGGCGTGCCCGGCTCGGTCAGCAGATAGCCGCTACCATCGATTGGCAACTTGCCCTTGAACAGTTCGGTCGCGGGCGCATGGCCGATCGCAACGAATGCCCCGTCGACCTCCAGCGTCGAGATCTTGCCCGTCTGCGTGTCTTCCAGTTCGAGATGATGCAACGCGCCGTTCTCGCCCGCCACGAAGCTCTTCACTGCCTTGTTCCAAAGCGTGCTGATCTTGGGACTTTTGAACAGCCGCTCCTGCAGAATCTTTTCCGCGCGCAACTCGTCGCGGCGATGGATCAAAACCACGTCATCCGAATGATTGGTGAGGTATAGAGCTTCCTCGACCGCGGTATTGCCGCCGCCGATCACCGCCACTTTCTTGCCGCGAAAGAAGAACCCGTCGCACGTGGCGCACGCGGAAACGCCCTTGCCGCCCAGTTTCTGCTCGCCCGGCACGCCCAGCCATTTGGCCTGTGCACCAGTGGCGATCACCAGGCAATCAGCGATATATTCGTCACCGCTGTCGCCCACGGCGCGGAAGGGCGAGCCACTCGCCAGATCGACCTCGACGATCGTGTCCCACATCATCCGCGTGCCGACATGCTCGGCCTGTTTCTGCATCTGCTCCATCAGCCATGGGCCCTGGATCACGTCGGCGAAGCCGGGATAGTTCTCGACATCGGTAGTGATGGTCAGCTGGCCGCCCGGCTGGATGCCCTGCACCACGATTGGTTCGAGCATGGCGCGCGCGCCATATATCGCCGCGCTGTAGCCAGCCGGGCCCGATCCGATGATGAGCATTTTGGTGCGATGGGTAGCCATGGTGAATTCCTGTTCGAGTGGCCGACTGACTTAGGGCGTGCGACCCCGCGCTTCAATTCGCGCGGGCATGGAATGCCTCAGGCATCCACAAGTTGGGCTTTCAGCACCTCGCGCATCGGGGCGTCGACCCCCAGAACCTGCTCGAGATAGGCATCGGCTGAACCGAAACGATCGGTCAGCGAACGCCGCGCCGCGTCGAGATAAGCCTCTTCCACGCCCATGATCACCCGCACGGTCGCTTCGTCGATCCCGCCATATTTGTTGCCCATCAGCTCCTTTCCATGTGCGATCCGTTCCTCACTGTTGGGCGCGTCATTGGTAAGGAGGTAATCCGCCATGGCGTCGTCCGGATGGACGCCCAGCAAATGGTGCAGCAGGTCCACCGCCATGCCGGTGCGGTCCTTGCCGGCTGCGCAGTGAACGAGGCTCGAGCCCTTGCCTTGCGCGAGCGCCGCGAAATAGCGGCGCAAGATGTCGTTGAGGCCCGCGCGATCGGGCAATGCACCATAAAGGTTAACCATCGCCTTATGCGCGCTCTTAGCATCGACGCTGCCTTCGGCAGCCTGAAGATGCGGGGCAAGGCCCGCCGTCTCGCCATCGAAAAAGAGCACTTCGCCCGAGAACCCCTTAGGGCGGCGGCAAGTCTTCTGCGCCCGCTCACTATGGCCGCGCAGGTCGATCACATGCTGTAAATCGAGCTTGGAGACCGTCGAAAGATCGTCCTCGCCCGCATCTGCATGGTGGCCCGAACGGAACAGCAGGCCGGTCTTCACCTTGCCTCCCCCCGCAACGGGATAACCGCCGTAATCGCGGAAATTGTGGATGGCCGTGGTGGTGAGGAAGCGGTTGCGAATCATATTCCCTGACGTGGCAGCGCCGGGCGCACACTTCAAGGTACGCCGCCCCCGCAAAAGAGGGAGCCGGAGCCCTGCCCGGCTAGCGAAATTCGAGTCCCTCGAAAGTGCCGCTCTTTCGCCAGCCGTCTATGTAGGTGAAATAGCCTTGCGCGCCGGCCGGGTGGCCAAGCGCGAAGCGTTCCTGCTCGCCATATCCCTGCCCTTCATTGTTGTAATAGCCCGGTGTGCATTCGGTGCTCCCGATCCGCGCGCCCGGCCCGGTCATCAGGAATTCGATCCACTTTTGCTGCGCCTCGGCGCTCGGCTCGACCTCCGAATAGCCTTCCTGCTGCGCATGGCTGATTACAGTCGCCACCGTATCTGCATGGTCGACCAGATTGTGCGGATAGTTGGCGATGAAGGCAGCCGCTTGGTTCTGCTGGACGAAAAACAGGTTCGGGAAGCCATGGACATGCAGCCCATGCAAAGTCCGCATCCCATCCTTCCAGTAATCGGACAGCTTCACCCTGTCGCGACCGGTCACATCATAGCCCGAGCGCGAGACGAAATCGGTGCCCACCTCGAACCCCGATGCATAGATGATGCAATCGACCTCATATTCCACGCCGCCCGCGATCACGCCCTTTTCGGTGATCCGCTCCACGCCCTGGCCGTCAGTGTCGATCAGTTGGGTCGAAGGGCGGTTGAAGGCCTGGAGGTATTCGTCATGGAAGCACGGGCGTTTGCATAGCTGGCGATACCACGCCTTGAGCTTCTCTCCCGCTTCGCCGCCAACAATCGCCTCGGCGCGTGCGCGGATTTCGCTCATCTTCTGGTTATCGGCATCCTCGAAGGCTGCCATGATGTTTTCCAGCGTGCGCTCTTCGGACGGCATGCCAATCACTTGCGCGCGGATGCGCTTGCCGAGATCGGTCCAGCCATCGTCGACGAGGTCTTCTACGGGAAAACCGATGCCCAGGTTGGCGACGAAATTCTCCTGCCATTTCTTCTGCCAGCCGGGCTCGTTTACGCCCGAGAACCAGTCGGGATCGATCGGCGCATTGTTGCGCTCATCGACCGATGATGGGGTACGCTGGAACACGAAGAGCTCCTTTGCGTCGCGCGCAAGGTGCGGCACGCATTGCACCGCAGTCGCTCCCGTTCCGATGATCGCCACGCGCTTGTCCGCCAGCTTGCTCATCGGCGCGCCTTCGGGCGTGCCGCCCGTGTAGGCATAATCCCAGCGACTAGTGTGGAAGCTCTTGCCCTTGAAGTCTTCGATCCCGGGCAGGCCCGGCAGCTTGGCGACATGCAGCGGGCCGGTGCCCATGCCGATGTAGTTTGCGGTGAAGGAATCACCGCGATCGGTGCGGATCAGCCAGACCTTCTTCGCATCGTCCCACTCAAGGTCGGTCACACGGGTGTGGAACAGCGCGTTTTCATAGAGGCCGTAATGCTCCCCGATGCGCGAGCAATGGTCACGGATTTCCGGGGCATGGGCGTATTTCTCGCTCGGCATGTGCCCGGTTTCTTCGAGCAGCGGCATGTAGATCATCGATGCGGTATCGCATTGCGCGCCAGGATAGCGGTTCCAGTACCAGGTCCCGCCGAAGTCACCGCCCTTCTCGATGATGCGGTAATTCTCGATCCCCGCTTCCTTCAGCCGTGCGCCGACCACCAGTCCGCCAAAGCCCCCGCCGATGAAGGCGAAGGTCACATGGTCGGTCACCGGTTCGCGAGGGACCACCGGGTTGTAGGGATCGGTCGCGAGGTCCGAAAACTCGCACTCAAGCCGCCTGTATTGGGCCGAGCCATCGGCGCGCAGGCGCTTGTCGCGCTCCGCAGCATATTTGCGCCTGATCGCATCCCTGTCGATCGTAGGTGCCACGTGCGTGCTTGCCAATTGCTCTCTCCCAAGTCGATCCCTCACCGGTAAGGTGCGTCAACTTGGCTGCGCTGGCAAGCGGTGGGACCCTATGGAAACTGGTAGCGTGCCTGAGATGTGGAACCGATGCCGCGTCAATCGGACCCTTTCGCGGCCTCCTGCTCGATCACATAAAGGTAGTCCACAAAGGCCATCGGGCCTTCCTGCCCCCAACCTGTAACACGCCCGTAAACAAGGCTGGGATTGCGTGCGTGGCAAGCGTCTGGGCCCAATCCGAGCCGCTCGACCAAAAATTGGAAATCTTTGTCATGTCCTGTTAGCTTGGCGGTATTGGCGATTGACGCCATGGTGCTAGACTTCAAACTCAGAGCCAAATGCCTGACACAGAAAACGCACCCACAACGCCAGCACCAACGCAATTTAGCGCAAGAGACGGTTTTGATTGAGAGCGGGTCAGCCAAAAAAATCTGCGCCCAAAAATCGGCACTAGGAAAGTCGCCAACTAGACAGTTGCATCCTCTCTGCTGGACGTTAAACTGCTCGTGCATCAAGAGAAGGTTTAACCTTCACCAACCTGCCTGCTCGGGTAAGGTGGTTTCGCTAAGGCGAGATGTGGCGGAGCACGCAATTTAACGAGCGCATCTTCCGCAACGTCGGGTCGAGCACTTCTTGCGATGCAGATCGTAAGGAGAGTTTTATGCCCGTAACCCGTCGTTCTTTACTGGTTGGTGCCGGATCAATCATCACAGCTACCTTTGTGAAAGATGCCTTTGCCTACGCGGCTGATACCAAAACGCCTATGAGAACTGCGCATATTGCGCAGCAGGTTGACGCCCCGCTCGGTCCGCGAACCTTGTATTACGAGCGGTGCGAAGACCATTGGCGACTGCATCTTGGCGAGCCTCAGTTTGAGATTCCTGAGCCACAACTGTTGATCGAAAATCTCCGCTGGCATGGGTATGCTCTGGATACTCAGCAGCAGATTGACGAACTCTGTGCCGAATCTGGATGGACGGAGAAGCAGCTGTTTGCCCCGATGAATGGTTGGGATTGGGAAACCCAGTGGGAACACAGTCTCAATCCCGAGGCACAGGCATTTCAGTTTCTTTCCGATCACGACATTTTCCCCAAAGGCGAGAGGGGGCGTCGAGCTGGAGAGGTCATCTTTGAAGAGTTTTCCAACCCAGCAAGTTGCTGGCGTTGGGTGGAGGTGCATGAGCCGGCATCGCTCACGCTACTACAAGCTCGCCTTGACGAACTCTCATTGGGCGTTGGTGTGCGTCCCTTAACTGCATAAGATTGAGGTCTAAAATGAGCACTGGTAGCTTCGAAAATGGGTCCAACTGCAGTGCTGACAATCGGCTTGAAAAGGTCGTGAACGAGATAGCCGCTCGCAACTTTCCCAGTCCCAGCAGCGGGAATACTTATATCGGCTTTAAGCTGAGATGCGGACGACTAAAGAGAGAGCTGCGCGCTTACATCTCAATCTACCGAAAGTGGTTCGACTGTTGTCCCGATTATGATCACCTAATATCTGCTGGGGAATGCATTTATCCCCTTTTTGAAAAGAGGGACGATTGGAAAAGCCTCTCATCGCTGCGCCCAGAAATCCTGGTCGTAGAAGAGGCTCGCTTCGCTCAGGTTCAGCAGATAGCAGATCTTCATCTAGCATTACTTGGGGTGGCAGACAGCCGACGAGTGATGAGAAGCTCGAAAAGATACGGACGATGAAGCGCAAAGGCTTCACCGTCCGTGACATCTGCAAAAAGCTGAAAGTCAGCCCTAATACGATTTATGCAACAATGCCGAGTAAATCAATTATTATGAATTGAATAGGTCTTATTCATTAAAAATAGGCTTATAATCAGTCACGATTGAGATTATGACCAGAGTTACAAGTTATTGCCCACCAATCACCTGACTCACTGCTACTCATTTCACGCTGTTCTGATTTCGTTAGAATTTGAGTGAGAATTTTTTGTCGATTTTCAGTGCTAATTTTCATGTTCGGTAAACCAGAGGAATTTTTGCTTCTCTTATTATCTAACACAAATTTATAAACGCCATCTACTATAGATACGGTTCCATATTCAGTGCTGAATCTCTCCCCTGTTGAGCGATGACCATTATCATCCATATTTATCGAATATACAAAATTCTGGTAATCGCCTGTCACTATGCCATTATTTTCAATAAGATTACTCAGGGTCACGCGCTGAATCGCTGCGTCTGGACTTCCAGTATCACAATCCCATTTTTCATCATCTAGCTTCTTATCTGGTATTTTTGCCGGAGGCATAGCAGATGCTGCCGCAGGTGCATCGGATGGTACAGGCTTTTCAGATGGCTCATTTGAACCACATGCAGAAACAAGCGCCATCATCGGCAGCACGAAACATACCTTATTCATTAGAGCCCCTCCTTAGTAGACGCAGACCCGTCCCCATTCGCCGAACCAACAAGCTGGCTTCTTGGGATCGCGCTGAACTGCTCCCCAATCAGATACCCTCCCCGTACCTCCAGCGCCACCAATGCGCCCTCGACCAGCGGATGTGATGTTGATGTAGATATATTTCGTGTAGACTTCCTGGTCTGCCTCTTCTGGCAGCGTAACTTCAAAAGAGCCGCCCTTCCGAGCAGCGAAATCACAGCCCCCAACGTACCGTCCAACACCATTGCTCGTAATATCGCACCGAGCAGTCTTAGCCTCTGCCGGCGACGATAATGCAGCCATCCCACAGACCACTGCCATGATTGCTAGAGATTTTTTCATTTTCTGGCTCAATCAGTTTATTGGATTTATCAGTATGGGCTACTGAGAGATTGACTGCACTTTTTGTAGATTCCGCTAAAGCCTGGAACCTCTCCGCCTCCATCAATCCCAGTATCTTCGGTCGACTGACGCTTGACAGCTAGCCTGCCATCATCACCAATCGAAACGCTCAGCTTGGGGTTTCCTTCAACCCCCTCGCCAAACCCGCAACTCACTGTGCCTGAAAACTGCTGCCCAGATACAGCACCCTTGCGCGGGAATGTGCAGGTCCAACCCGCACCCGAGATTGTTTCTCCGCTGTATTGATCTGCAGGTGAGAACCACAGCGCGGTTTCTGACACGCCACCTTTCGGTGTGCAGGTGTCACTGACAGGAACCCAGTTACCCTCGAGGGTTTGCGTGATTTTAGGTGCAGGCGCTTCTGCAGGCGCACTCGAGGCTGCAGCTGCTGGCGCTGCTTTTACGTCAGTCGCTGTAGGTGTCGCGATTGCGTCCTTAGATGACTCATTTGAGCCACAGGCAGAAACGAGCGCCACCAACGGGAGCACAAAATATACCTTATTCATTACCGTTCCCCTTAAAATTACCTGTAATTTTCAAGATAGATGACCCTCTTAATTGTCTCATCAATCTGGCAACTCAAAAAAGCTGCCGTAGACATTGATCCGCCGCCATACTGATTGCGCTCACGCTCACACTTTGCATCACGCTGCTTAATCCAAGTACGCTGTAATGTTCTAAGATTTGTTTTTTTCGCTTCGGGGAGAGATCGCATAACCATCACATAAGCCTGATTGAGACGTCCATCTTGCTTACTCAGTTCGTCACCAGCGCAGTTATTCATATCATAAGTGGTTGATGCCACATTCATGCATTGGTTGTATGCAGGCGTATACCTCCGTTCAATCTGCGCTCTTGATTGTGCCTCAGCCGCTGACGAAAATGCCGTCAGCCCGCAAACTGCCGTTTGTCGTAGATACGGACGTGCCAAAACGGCGAGTTTCCAGTCCGATAGATGCTCAATCCGCGACGCAGATGAACGATGTCCGTCTTTTTGTTAGGAGATTCAGACAGATGACATTCCTGCGCTAGGATTTTGTCTAACACTGTCTAAGTTTATCACAGCAAAATCAGCCTCGCAAATCGCGATACAAGTTACTGATTTTATTGATGTTTTGGTAGCGGAGGAGGAACATATAGAGATCAAATAACAGATTGATTTGCTTTGGCAAACTCACGAGCGACATCGAAAATACCCCCACCGATACCCCCAACGATTGGACTTTGCGCCAAGTCGTTTAGTGATTGCGGCAAACCGACTCATTACGAGAAGATCGACTGATCTTTGTGAGTGTCAAACGGCAAACTCTGGGCCGTAAGCAGACTGACTAGTTTCGGTGAAATCCAACGAAAAGCAGCCACTTCTTCTCTTCAACGGCCGAATTGCCTCACCGATCCTCGATCGGCAGAACTTAGCTGCTGAAGGTCGCAAACCTCATCGACATCGGCAAGTTGTCGTTCGTGAGGAGGCGCGATAAGCTCGGCACTCCCCAAGTTAAGGCTTCGCGCTCCCCGGTCCCCATTGAGGGTATCGAGGAGGGGGAAGACCGAACGCGGGAAAATTGCCGGACATCCCGCAGAGCCATCGGGATAGAGGGTGAAGGCCACGCCCTGCGCTTCGAGGAACCGGTCAAGATGGGTGCGCGAGACGAGCGGCATGTCGGCGAGCATAATCATAACGCGATCACAATCGGTCAGCGCGCGCACTCCCCCAGCGATCGAAGTGCCCATCCCCCTCTCTGCCACGGGGTTTTCGACCTGCCTCCATCCTTCGCGGCCCTTGATCGGGCTCTTGGGGCCAACCACGAGAAGGCGCTCGCTGGAATCAATACTCTCTGCGGTTTGTGCGGCCCATTCCCACAATGGGCGCCCGCGAAAATCGGCGGTGAGCTTGCCGCCACCGAACCGTTTCCCTTGCCCAGCGGCAAGGAGCACCACACCGGTCTTCAGCTCAGGCGAAGCCACGCATTTCCTCGTAGCGACCGACAATTTCGGATAGCGCCGACAACGCGAGGGTTCGCGGAGATTTGCAGGCAGGCATCAATCCGACCGGGCTGGTCAGTCGTGCGACCTGCTCTTCCGAAACACCGCGCGCCGCAAGCGCCAGTGTACGATCGGACCGCGCCTTTTCCCCACCTTGCGCGCCGATGTAGAAGGCCTCGCTCGCCAGCGCCTGTTGCAGCAGCGCCAGTTCCCATTCGTGATCATGGAAAAGCAGGAGGCAAGCCGTCCAAGGATCATAGCGCACATGACTAGCCGCTTGGCCCAGCGTGAGGTCACCCCTCGAATACAATTCTACGTCGACCTCCATAGCGGAACACAGCGAACCCATGGCTTCGAGCTCCGGCCCCTCCCCCAAGAGCAGGACCTTCAGCGAAGGGAAATACGTGCGGTACAGCCGATGCTCTCCGGAACCGAACGGCAGCCGAACCGGGCGACGCGACCCCAGCGCTCTTAGTGCAGAGCGACAGGCCGAACGATCCGGCGACGGGTCGATGAGGATATCGAGTCCGCCTCCACACGGCAGGCGGAAGTCGATTTTGGGCGAACCCCGCCCGTAACGCACGACGCGCCGATCAGGGCTCTGCGCCATGTCCGCAGCCAGCTGGCTTTCGAGGCAGCCATCAGCAAGATCTCCGACCGTGGATCCATTGGGAAGGACCGCCAACTGGGCACCCAACCGACGCGAAAAGCTGCCCTCGATCCCGACGATAGTGCACAGGCCCACACCCGGCTGGCACGCCGCGGCGAGCGCGAGGTGATCCTCGTCGCTCACGGTCACATTTGCATTGTCGGCCAGCATCATTCGGGCATTGCAGCCAGCACACGGTCCGGCGTCATTGGATAATCGTAAAGCCGAGCCCCGCAGGCGTTGTATATCGCGTTGGCGATGGCTGCTGCACCTCCGCACATGCCGAGCTCGCCAATCCCCTTGGCCTGGATCGGACTGGCCGCGCCATCGCGTTCCTCCACCAGCACGACGTCCAGATCGGGCACGTCGCGGTGAACGGGGACGTGGTACTCGGCGAGGTCGCAATTGACGAGGTGCCCGTCGCGCGGATCGAATTCCAGCGCCTCGGTCAGCGCCACGCCGATGCTCCACGTGATGCCCCCAAGGCACTGCGAGCGCGCGGTTTTGGCGTTGAGCACGCGTCCGAAGCCGAACGCGCCGAGCATCCGCTCGACGCGGGTTTCACCGGTGTAGTGATTGACGCGCACTTCAGCGAAGAAGGCGCCGAAGCCGGAAGCGGTGTAATCGTCTTCGATATCGCCCGGCTCGTAATGGCCTTCGCGAGCGAGGTCGTTGCCGCCGAGTAAATCCGTCAGAGCATCGCCGCCAGCGGTCTTGCCTTCGCGCAGGTCGAGTTTTTCCTCACTCGTGCCGACCTTTGCGGCCAGTTCCTCGCGGATCGCCTTGCACGCGATGTAGACCGCCGACCCGATAGAAGCCGCGCCCCAGCTGCCGCCCGAGCCGGGGCCGCGCGGATGGCGCGTATCGCCCAGTTCGACGAGAACTTTTTTGGGGCCCAGGCCCAGCATCTCCCCGGTGATCTGCGCCAAGATCGTGTAGGTGCCGGTGCCGATGTCGGTCATGTCGGTTTCGACGAGCGCCGTACCATCGGCTTTCAGCGTCACGCGGGCCCTTGTCTCGGAGATGTTATGGACGCGAGCAGCGCTGGCCATGCCCGTACCGATCCACCATTCGCCCTCACGCCGCTGGCGCGGTTGGCGGGGGCCATTGTCCCAACCGAAGGCTTCAGCACCCTGCTTCAGGCAATCGGCAAGCTTGTGCGAGGAAAACGGCAGTCCTTCCTCGGGATCCCTCTCGGGTATGTTGCGCAAGCGCAGTTCGACCGGATCGATGCCAACCTTCTCGGCAAGCACATCCATCGCCCCTTCGAGCGCAGGCATGCCAACCGCCTCTCCGGGAGCCCGCACCGATCCAGCCGTCATGCGATGGATGCGGGCCACCTTGAGCATCAATTCGCGGTTTTCGCCGCCATACATGAAGTGCGATGATTGCAGGACGGGTTCTGCAAAATCCTCACCGGGAAGGTTGGACACCAGCGCCTCGTGGCCGAAGCCGGTAAGCTTTCCGTTCGCATCGGCCGCAAGGCGCAGGCGTTGCGTGGTTTCGCTGCGGCGCATGACCGTCTGGAAAACCTGCTGGCGCGACTGCACGACGCGGACTGGCCGCCCGACCTGTTTCGCCGCCAGCGCGGCTGCCACCACCTCTTCGCTGATGCCCAGTTTGGAACCGAACCCGCCCCCGACGAAGCGTGATACGAGGCGGATGTTTTCCTCTTCCATATCGAGCGCGTCGGCCAGTTCGGTGATGTTGTAGTTGAGCATCTGGAGCGAGGCGTGGACGGTCAGCTTGCCACCATCCCACTGGGCGATTGCGGCATGCGGCTCCATCGCGGCAGAGGCATGGCCCTTGGTTGTGTAGCTCACGTCAACGCTGTGCGCGGCTTCGGCCATCGCATGCGCCAGGTCGCCCTGGTGAACGGTCTCGTCCTCCTGCTCCTCCGGTTCGACCGCGTTCGGGTCGAGTGGAGCGCCTTGCTCCTCGCGATATTCGACCTTCAGGTGTTTGGCTGCATCGCGCGCCTGTTCGAAGGTTTCGGCGACCACCAGCGCGATTGGCTGGCCCCAGTAGCAGACCTGCCGCGGCCCTTGCATGGGCGCTTCGTTGGCGGTCCCCTGCGCGGCGCGGGTGCACATCTTCTCATCGTCGACCACCGCGATGACACCGGGCATGGACAGCACGCTTGTCCTATCGATGGAGGCAACCTCGCCGCGCGTGATGGTGGCTGTCACCAGCACACCCTCGGCGCAATTCTCGACCGGATACTCGGCTGCATAAGGCGCGGTTCCGGTGACCTTGGCCAGTCCCTCGATGCGCGGCAGCGGCTTGCCCAGCACACCCTGCTTCATGCGATCGAGCCGGTTGGAATTGTCGGGTTCGTCCTGTTTGAAGTGAACCGTCATGCCGCATCCTCCGTCGCTTGCGCCAGGACGGCGTGGAGCGTGCGCCGCGTCAGCGGGATCTTGAAATCGTTCTCGCCAAACCCGTGCGCATCTTTGAGCAGGATATCGGCTGCTTTTTCGAACAGTTCGGCCGAAGGAGGCTGGCCCAACAGGCATTCTCCGACACGCGGATCATGCCACGGCTTATGCGCCAGACCGCCGAAGGCGAGGTCGGCGCGGGAAAACTTGCCATCGGTCAGTTCGATGATGGCGGCGACGGATACCAGCGCGAAGGCATAGGAGGATCGCTCGCGCACCTTCCGATAGATTTGCGTGCCGCCCACAGGCGCTGGAAGAACAATGCCGGTGATGATCTCGCCCGGTTCGAGCACATTCTCGATCCACGGCGTATCGCCCGGTAGCAGGTGGAAGTCGCGCACCGGCACGCTGCGCTCGCCCTTGCCGCCGGAAATCTGGACTGTCGCGCCAAGCGCGCTCAGCGCCACGGCCATGTCCCCCGGATAGGTCGCGATGCACTGGTCGCTTGTGCCGAGGATTGCGTGCAGTTTCGCGATGCCGTCAATGGCTCCGCAGCCGCTGCCCGGGTCGCGCTTGTTGCAGGGCTGGTCGATATTGGTGAAGTAGAAGCACCGCGTGCGCTGGCAAAGATTCCCGCCATTGGTGGCCTTGTTGCGCAATTGCTGTGTCGCTCCCGCCAGAATGGCGCGCGACAGGACCGGATAGTCGGCGCGGACGCGAGCGTGGACGGCAGTTTCGGTATTCGTGGCCAGCGCACCGAGGCGGAGGCCGCCATCGTCCGTATCCTCGATATCCGCAAAGCCCAGCCGATTGATGTCGACCAGCTGGCTTGGCGTTTCCACTTGCAGCTTCATGAGGTCGAGCAGATTGGTGCCCCCCGCAATCGCAAGCGTATTGTCGCCAGCGGTCTGGTGCGACGCTTCGGAGAGTGAAGGCGCGCGGGAAAATTGGAAAGGCCTCATGATTGGCCTCCCGCAGCGACTTCTTCGATCGCGGCCACGATATTCGCGTAAGCACCGCAGCGACACAGATTGCCGCTCATGCGTTCGCGTATCTCCTCTCCCGAAATTGCGATGCGCCCTTCGAGGCTTTCGCTGGCGTCGCTCGGCCAGTCGGCGCCAAGCTCCTCCAACATGGCGGTAGCCGAGCAAATCTGGCCCGGAGTGCAATAGCCGCACTGGAAGCCGTCATGTTCGAGAAAGGCGCGTTGCAGGGCGGAGGGCTCGTCAGGCGTGCCGAGACCTTCGATGGTCGTCACGCTGTCGCCGTCGTGCATGGCTGCCAGCGTCAGGCAGCTGTTGATGCGGATGCCGTTCACGATCACCGTGCAGGCGCCGCACTGGCCATGGTCGCAGCCCTTTTTCGTGCCGGTCAGGCCAATGTGTTGCCGCAGGAAATCGAGAAGACTGACCCGCGGGTCGTCGGGGATGGGGTGAGCGGTCCCGTTTACGGTAATCGTGTCGGCCAATGACGCCTCCTTTCCCCTTAGAACCGCCAAGAGGCAAAAGGTGTCCGGAAACCGGTGTTCAGAATGTCGGAAGCTGCTGGTCTGCGACCCCCCACCCTTGGAGCGCCTTGGACGAAGCACGCCGCAACAGCGTTTCCGCCTGATCGATGGAGAACGCATTTGCGCTGTCCAGGCCTTTCAGTTCGTTCCAGGTCACGGGGACTGCAACGGGTGCCCCGGACCGTGCCCGCGCCGAATAGGGCAGCACCGCCGTCGCGCCGCGCTGGTTACGCAGCCAGTCGATGAAGATGCGGCCCTTGCGCTTGGCCTTGCCCATGGTCGCGGTGAAACGCTCCGGTTCGGCAAGGCTCAGCGCTTCGGAAAACCTTCGGGCGAAGTCCTTGTGCTCCTCCCAGTCGTGTCCCGGCGTCAGCGGCACCAAGACATGCACGCCCTTGCCGCCAGACAGCATGGGAAAACTGGTCAAACCCAGGTCGGCGAGCCGGTCGTGAATGTCGCGCGCGGCCTTCTTCACTTCTGAGAAAACCAACTCCTCGTCCGGATCGAGATCGAAGATCATGCGGTCGGGCTTCTCGACGTCGCCCGAACGTGCCGCCCAGCCGTGGAACTCGATCGTGCCCATCTGGACGCATTGCAGCAAGCCACGCAGGTCTTCGACGTAGAGGTAATCCTCGTGCCCGCCATTCTTCTCGCGGATCGGGACGTGGTGGACGGCATCGCCGAAAGCCCCGCTGTCATGCTTCTGGAAAAAACACTTCTTTCCCCTTCCCTGCGGACAGCGGACAAGACTGACGGGACGCCGCGCCGCAAACGGTAGCATGATAGGCGCGATTGCCGAGTAATAGTCGGCGAGCTGCCCCTTCGTCTGTCCGCTGTCGGGAAAGATCACGCGCTCCCGGCTGGAGATGGCGACAGGCTCATCGGAAGGGGCCGGAACGGGTATCTCGGGCGCGACCTTACCTGCCGGCTTGTCGCCGCGCAGGCCAAGAAAGCTGCCGTGGCGCACGTTCCCGTCAGCGGTGAATTCGGCAAAGGCGATCTCCGCCACTAGCTTGAGCGTCACCCACCCCACACTGCGCGCGGCAGCCTTTTCGACCTCCGTCGGCGGAGTCTTGCGTTCAAGCCGTTTCAGTTTCTGCGTCAGGTCATCCAGATCGTCCGCAGAAAAGCCTGTCCCGACATTTCCCTTGTAGACGAGCTCGCCGCCCTCGTGCTGGGCCAGCAGCAGGGACGCAAAGGGGCGTCCCTTCGCGCTCGACGCCTTCCACCCGATGATCACGAATTCCTGCCGGCGCGTGCATTTGACTTTCACCCAGGCCTTCGACCGGCGTCCGGAGTATTTGCCGTCCACGGTCTTGGAAATGATGCCTTCCTGCCCGGCTTCGCACATCGTCCGATACAGCGTTTCGCCCGCACCCAGGACGTGATCGGCGACATGGATCGGCGGCTGCGCGGTTGCGAGCAGGGCCTCGAGCTTTTCCTTGCGCTCGATGTTGGGGAGCGGGGTCAGGTCCTCGCCCTCCAGTTCAAGAAGATCGAACGCGTGCAGGGCCAGCTTGTCTGACGGCTGCTGAGCCCCCGCCCCCCGCTTCAGAACCTTCTGCAGTGTCGAAAAATCCGGATTGCCCTTGCCATCATAGGCCACGATCTCGCCGTCGATCAGCGCCGAAGGCAGGTCGAGCGCACGGATGGCATCGACCAGCGGGGCGAATTTGTCCGTCCAGTCCTTCCCGCTGCGCGTGTAGATGCGCACATCCTTGCCGCGCACCGCCACCAGCGCGCGGTAGCCGTCGAACTTGATCTCATGCATCCAGCGATTGCCCGTTGGTACAGCTTCGACCAGCGTGGCAAGCTGGGGTTTTCGGTAGCCGGGCAACGGGGCGGCTCTCCTCACGCGGGCTTTCGACGAGGCCCGTTTAGGGCGGGTGCCGCTCTTTCCGGCCGCGATTTCCGCCATCGAACGGGCAGTCAGCACGCTGGTCAATTCACGCTGCACCAAGGCGTCTCCCGCTTGCGCATGGTCATCCTGCAGCTTGCGCAGGAGCCAGTTTTCGCGCTTCTCGCCCAGCTTCTTCTTCAGGCGGATTAGCAGCCACTCGCCCTGCATGCGCTCGCCTTCGAGCGTGAAATGGAGGTGGCCCTGATCGAGGTCCTTTGCGCTCTTGCCTTCGATCGGCGCCCATCTGCCCCGGTCCCACAGCATGACCGTCCCGCCGCCATATTCGTCCTTGGGAATGACGCCTTCGAATTCTGCATAGGACAGGGGATGGTCCTCGGTTCGGACCGCGAGGCGCTTTACGTCCGGATCGGGAGAAGGACCCTTCGTCACGGCCCAGCTCTTCAGCACCCCGTCGACCTCCAGCCGCAAGTCCCAATGCAGCCGGGTTGCGTCGTGCTTTTGGACGATGAAGAGGTCGCCCGACTTGCTCGGGGCGCGCTTTCCCGCAGGTTCGGGCGTCTGCCTGAAGTCCCGCTTGGCGTTGTACTCGGCCAGGAGATCCTTGCGCGCGGCCATGGATCAGGCGGATTTCCGACGCTTTGCCGGTTTTTTCGCCTTGTCGCCTTCGACCGACTTCTTGAGCGCAGCCATCAGGTCGATAACGTTGGAACCCGAGGAGGCATCGGGATCGTCCACATCCTCGATGACCGCCTTATTGCTTTTCGATTTGGCCTTTTTGTCGATCAGCTTCTTCAGCGCCTCGGAATAGCGATCCTCGAACTCGCTCGCGTCGAAGGGAGCGCTTTTCTGCTCGATCAGCGTGTTGGCAAGGTCGAGCAGTTCCTTCTTCGGCTTGGCTTCGTCGATATCGTCAAAGAAGCTTTGGCCGGTCCGCACCTCATCGGCATAGCGCAGGGTTTCAAGGAGAAGCCCCTTGCCGCACGGCTTGATCGCGACCAACTTCTCCCGCCCCCGGACCGAAAGCTGGCCCAGAGCCACTTTCTTCGCCTTGCGCAGCGCCTCGCGCAGCACGATGAAGGCCTCCTCGGCAAGCTCGTCCTGCGGCGCCACGTAATAGGGTTTTTCGAAATAGAGCGGGTCGATTTCGCAGGCATCCACGAACTGGACTAATTCTAGCGTCCGCTTGCTCTCGATCTTGACCGCCTCGATTTCCTTGTCTTCGAGAAGGACGTAATTTCCCTTAGATATCTCGTAACCTCGAATGATCTCGTCGCGGTCGACAGGACCGATGCCCGGCACGACCTTTTCGTAGGAAATGCGCTTGCCGCTAGGCTCGTGGATCTGGTTAAAGCTAATCGTCGAACCGGATTTGGTTGCCGGGTAAATTTCCACCGGTATCGAGACCAGTGCCAGCCTTATCTGTCCCTGCCAGTATGCACGTGCCGCCATGAAATTCTCCGTTTGTATGTGAACGTTCGAGACAGGCGGAATGTTTCAATCGAGGCGGCTCCACATCCGGATGGCGGACGACTGACAGCTATTGAGAAATTGCCGATCGACCCCGTGTGTCCGAAATAAGGGCGAGTTGCCGACCGACCGCAAATTGGCCGATTGCGGCCTGACCGGACTTGCTCCATACATGCCCAAAGCGGACTTCGGCGCTGAAGTACTTCGGATGGCTCTGTTGCAAAGATTGGCGGCAGTCAGAGGTAGGCTGTCGCTCTGCGCCGATCAGGCGGCTGCTGCGAAATGGTGGTTGAGCAT
>JALRKY010000055.1 GCA_023260985.1 Altererythrobacter sp.
TCGGCTTCGTCGACGCCAGAGGCGTAGCACATGAGAGCGGCACCGGTTGAGCCTTCGGGAAGCCCGTCTTCGGCTTTGCGGCCCACTTCAACGAGGAGGGTGTAGACCTTTTGCGGTCTCTTCTGTTTTTCGGTCATGGCGGGGCCTTTTCGGGATGAGATTCGAGGCGCGTGGTTAGCACCCCGCCGCGAAGTTCGCAAATACTGTGGGCTGGAGCGGGCAGGGATGCACCAAAGGCATCGCTAAATATCACCACAATCCTCACGGACTAGCCTTATAGGTGCCAACAATCAGACCAATTCACACTCTACTTAAGGATTAGCACAACTAGAAGCGTTTTTACCCGCGAGCTGACCATGCTTATCCCGGTGGCTTACCGATTTTACAATTTCGGCATTACCTTGGGCGCTTTGTTTAGCGGCAACATCAACATGTTGCTGGGTAACTTCTCGTTGGCGACGACCGGTGTGAACATTATCGACGACACCGGGGTACTCTATCTCGGCGAAGAGGTTCCGGTTGGTGGGCGGACGATGACGATGATCGGATCGGGCACAGTGACGCCCGGGATGGATATCGGCTTCGGGATCATCGTCCCCTTCGGGACTTCGAAAGACGTGATCATCTTCGAGGACAATGCGACCGGGAAATACGTTTTCGCCTATCCTGACGGCCAGCCGAACCTCTTGGGCGCTATCGCGCTTGTCGTGAATCTGGACCCCATCGGCTATAACGCAAACACGTTGAGCCCTGTTTGCTTCGGGATTGGCACGCGGATCGCGACACCGGACGGGCCGAGGGCGGTCGAGGATCTGGTGATCGGTGACCTTGTGCTGACGGAGAGGGGCGAGGCGGCCCCGATCCGGTGGATTGCCACACGGACCCATGTGGAGCCTTCGGATAAATGCTGGCCGATCGAATTCAAGCCCGGCTCCATGGGGAACGGGTTCCCGCTTGAAACGCTTTACCTCTCGCCGCAGCACCGGATTTGCCTGCCGCCGTTCCAGAAGGGTGGAAAGCTGCGCTTGGTGCCAGCCCTGATGTTTGTGG
Organism: Altererythrobacter sp.; assembly: GCA_023260985.1. GTDB lineage: Bacteria > Pseudomonadota > Alphaproteobacteria > Sphingomonadales > Sphingomonadaceae > Erythrobacter. The sequence goes on from JALRKY010000055.1 coordinate 1,051, forward strand.
GCTTGCCCGGTGTGCGGCAGGTGGAGGCACCTGCAGAGGTAAGCTATGTGCACCTTTTGTTAGACCATCACGAGGTGGTATGGGCGGAGGGCATCGGCTGCGAGACGCGTTTGATGTCGAAACAGATGCTGCGGATGATCGGGGACGAGCGGAAGGCCCAGTTGAGCGAGGTGCTTGGCGTTGGGGAGGAAGATTTGCTCTCACTCCCGTCGAGCCAGCCTGTGGGGCGGATCCTGAAGCGGAAAGAGGCGTTGCAGGTTCTGCAGCGGCGGCAGAAGGCGGGATGGCCTATTTGCACGCAGGGCGATGCGAAAGACTTTGCGAGAGGCAAAGCGAAGGGCGGCCCTGTGAAGAGCCGCCCCGAAGTGCAGAAGATCAGTCGCGCAGCAGCTCGTTGATCGAGGTCTTGGAGCGCGTTTGCGCATCTACGCGCTTCACGATTACGGCGCAGTAGAGGTTGATGCCGTTCTTCGAGGGCATCGAGCCTGCGACCACGACCGAGCCTGCGGGGACTTCGCCATACATGACTTCGCCGGTTTCACGATCCACGATCTTGGTGGATTTGCCGATGAACACGCCCATGCCGAGGACCGAGCCTTCACGGACGATGCAGCCTTCGACGACTTCGGAGCGCGCGCCGATGAAGCAGTTGTCTTCGATGATGGTGGGGCCAGCCTGCATCGGTTCGAGAACGCCGCCGATTCCGACCCCACCCGAGAGGTGCACGTTCTTGCCGATCTGGGCGCAGGAGCCGACGGTGGCCCAGGTGTCGACCATGGTGCCTTCATCGACATAGGCGCCGAGGTTGACGAAGGAGGGCATCAGGACTGCGCCTTTGGCGATATAGGCGGAGCGGCGGACGACGCAGTTCGGGACGGCGCGGAAGCCTGCGGATTTCCACTCGGCCTCACCCCAGTTGGCGAACTTGCTGTCTACTTTGTCCCACCAAGTGCCACCCTGCGGGCCGTGGGAGTGGACTTCCATATCCTTGATGCGGAAGCCGAGAAGAACGGCCTTCTTGGCCCACTGGTTCACATGCCAGTTGCCGTCCGCCTGACGTTCCGCGACGCGGAGTTTGCCGCTGTCCAGAGCCGAAAGGGGGGCTTCGATGGCATCGCGCTGCGGCTGCAACTGACGGTGCATGCGGTGCGCGAGGCTTACGTCGAGGAGATCGGCCAGGGCACGCTGGGCACGGGCTTCTTCCGCCTCGGCGGCGGGCACTCGGGTGAGGCAGTGCCGGTCAACGGCGACGGCCAGACCCTGCACTGAAGCCGGCCTGCGGGTTCCCGGGCTTGGGGGCCTGGGAGCACCGAGCAGGAAACCAGGACGCTCAGCCGCGGCCGGTCGAGCCGTAGCCGCCGGCGCCGCGCTCGGTAGCGGCAGCAAAATCGTCGACGATATTGAACTTTGCCTGCAGTACCGGCACGATGACCAGCTGGGCAATGCGTTCCATCGGCTCGATCGTGAACGGCTGCTGGCTGCGGTTCCAGGCGCTGACCATCAGCTGGCCCTGGTAGTCGCTGTCGATCAGGCCGACCAGGTTGCCGAGCACGATGCCATGCTTGTGGCCCAGGCCCGAGCGCGGCAGGATCAGCGCCGCATAGCCGGGATCGGCCAGGTGGATCGCCAGGCCGGTCGGCACCAGCTGCCAGGCATTGGGCTCGAGCCGCAGCGGCTGCTCGAGGCAGGCGCGCAGGTCGAGGCCGGCGCTGCCTGGCGTGGCATAGGCAGGCGGCTGCTGCGCGAGCCGCGGATCGAGGATCTTGACGTCGATTTGCATGAATTTGAGCGCAAATAGTCGGGTTCAGAGCCGGGCCGACTGCAGGTAGCGGTCGAAGCTGGCTTCGGCGAGCCGGTGCCAGAGGCTCTGTTCGCGCCGGAAGGCCGAATAATCGGCAAAGATGCGGCGCCAGGCCGGGTTGCGGCGCGACAGGTCGGCATACAGGGCGTTCGAGGCCTTGAAGGCGGCATCGAGCACCGGCTTGGGAAAGGCCTTGACCCGCACGCCAGCGGCCACCAGCTGCTTGAGGGCGACCGGGTTGAGCAGGTCGTAGCGCGCCTGTATCGAGGCATGGGCGGACTGGGCGGCCAGCTCGACCATGGCCTTCAGGTCAGGCGGCAGGGCGCGCCAGGACTTGATGTTGCAGTACAGGCTGAGCTGGGCACTGCCTTCCCACCAGCCCGGGTAATAGTAGTAGCGCGCGACCCGGCCCAGGCCCAGCTTGCGGTCGTCATGCGGGCCGACCCACTCGACCGCATCGAGCTGGCCGCGCTCGATCGCGCTGACCAGCTCGCCCATCAGCAACTGCTGCGGCAAGGCACCGAGCGACTGCAGCACGCGCGCGCCCAGCCCGCCCATCTGTATGCGCAGCTCGTTCAGGTCGGCCGGCGAGTCGAGCTCGCGCCGGAACCAGCCCCCCCTCTGGGCGCCGGAATTGCCCATCGGGACATTGACGATCTGGTGCGGGGCATAGAAGTCGCGCAGCAGCCTCAGGCCA
>JALRKY010000010.1 GCA_023260985.1 Altererythrobacter sp.
GAGAAAGCAGATAGCGAAAAAGTAGATAAAGCACTCGCTTCATTGAAGGGTAAGAAAATCGGTGCGATTGGCGATGCTCCGACTGGATTTACTCCCTGTAATTACGATGCGGGAATCTTGAAGGAGTACTTCGGCCTTGAAGTAATCAATAAATCAATCCCGGAAATCTTTGCTGATATTGCGGCCCAGCAAGTCGATGCTGCCTGCCGCCGCAGCCTGCAGCCCAATGATCGCGCGCATCAGCACCGACTTGCCGGTGCCCGATCCGCCCACGACACCGATGATCTCGCCGCGATTGACCGTCAGCGACAGGTCCTCGTGCACGACATGCGTGCCGAACTGGGTCTTTAGCCCTTCGACCACAATCGGGTGGTCGCCCTTGAAGCGTTCTTGCACTTCAGGTGCGCGCTGACCGAGCAAATTCATCCCCAGCCCACCTCGGTAAAGAACACTGCGAAGAAGGCGTCGAGCACGATCACCGCGAAGATGGCGGAGACCACCGCCATGGTGGTCCTTAGGCCAACCTCTTCAGAATTACCGCGCACATGCATCCCGTGATAGCAGCCAGCGAGCGCCACGATCAGGCCGAACACCGGCGCCTTGATCAGCCCGACCCACAAGTCGTGCGTCGGCACCACTTCCTGGATCCGCGTGAGGAAGGTCCAGAAGGGGATGTCCAATAATAGGTCGCCAACCACCGCACCGCCCACGATCGCGACCACCGATGCGTAAAATCCCAGCAGGATCATCATGAAGGTGCATGCCAGGATGCGCGGCACCACCAGCGCTTCGACGGGCGAAATGCCGATCGTGCGCATGGCGTCGATTTCCTCGGTCAGTTTCATCGTACCGATCTGCGCAGCAAAGGCGGAGCCGGAACGGCCTGCAACCATAATCGCGGTCATCAACACGCCCAGTTCGCGCAAGGTGATGCGACCCACAAGGTTCACGGTGAGCGCTTCCGCGCCGAACTGCTCGAGTTGCACCGAACCTTGTTGCGCGATCACGATCCCGATCAGAAAGCTCATAAGCCCGATGATCGGTAGCGCCGAAACTCCCACCAGTTCCATCTGGCGAACCAGCGCTTTTCCGCGAAACCGGCTGGGATGAATGAGCAGGCTACCACATGCAATCAGCACTTGGCCGAGGAAACCAAGTACATCGACCAGACCGTGCCAGCCATTGATTACCTTGTCGCCCGCGGCCTGCGGCACGCGCTCCCAAAGCGGCACGCGCGGCGGCTCCAAAGCGGCAGTGCTATGCGCCGTGCCGACCGCCGCGAGCAGTCGTTGCGCGCGCTCGTCCGCACCGATGATTTCAGCGCGGTGGCGCTCGGCAAGCTGGAGGGCGACCCAGGCACCGACCGTGTCAATCTCGGTCACGCCTGCGATGTCGATCGCTTCGATTCCGTCACCCACGGCGTAAAGATCCTGGTCGATCGCGCCGATGGTTGAGATCAGATAGTGCCCGGTGAGGACCAGGCTCCCCGCACCGCTCTCGTCATGCTCGATGGAAAATTCGGCCCCGCCGTTCATAGCAGGCAGGTATGCGGTGAAAATCGAGCCATAACAAGCGCCCAATGGTACTGGTCGCATCTGTCGTTGCTTCGCAGCCGCAACATTGGCAAAGGCCGTGCCCTATGAGTACCGAATTATCCAAGACTTTCGACCCCGCTGCGATCGAAGCGAAGTGGTATGCCCATTGGGAAGCGAATGGCTGTTTCCGGCCCGAGCGCGCCGATGCGGAAGCCTTCACCATCGTCAACCCGCCGCCGAACGTGACGGGCAGCCTCCATATCGGCCACGCGCTCGACAACACGCTTCAGGACGTGGTGATCCGTTATGAGCGGCTCAAGGGCAAGGATGCGCTGTGGGTGGTCGGCACCGACCATGCCGGTATCGCCACGCAAATGGTGGTCGAGCGCCAGCTGGAGGAGCGGCAGGACAAGCGCACCAATTACACTCGCGAAGCTTTCATCGAGAAGGTTTGGCAGTGGAAAGAAGAGAGCGGCGGCACCATCACTCGCCAGCTGCGCCGGCTGGGCTGTTCGATGGACTGGAGCCGCGAACAGTTCACCATGGACGAGCATTTCACGCGCGCCGTGCTCAAGGTTTTCGTCGACCTCTACAACGACGGGCTGATCTATCGCGACAAGCGCCTGGTCAATTGGGACCCCAAGCTCAAGACTGCGATTTCGGACCTCGAGGTCGAACAGCAGACGATCGCGGGCAGCTTCTGGCATCTCAAATACCCGCTCGCCGAGGGCGTAACGCTCGACGACGGGCGCGACTATCTCGAGGTCGCCACCACTCGGCCCGAAACCATGCTGGCGGACATGGCCGTGGCGGTGCACCCCAATGACGAACGCTACAAGAGCGTGGTCGGCAAATATGTGGTGTTGCCGATTACAGGGCGGCGCGTGCCGGTCGTGGCTGACGAGCACGCCGATCCCGAGCTTGGCTCGGGCTGCGTCAAAATCACGCCGGGGCATGATTTCAACGACTTCGAAGTGGGCAAGCGCGCGGGGATCGCACCCGCAGACATGCTCAACATGCTCGATGGCGACGCTAATGTCTGCCAGACGGCGGACGGGCTGGTGCCTGCCGAATTCATCGGCCTCCACCGCTTCCGCAAGGACGGTGTAGACGGCGCGCGCGAAATGGTGGTCCAGCGCCTAAAGGAACAGGGCTATCTCATCCCTTATGTCGTTGAGAAGGGCGGCGAGCGGGTCGAACACGATGCCGAACCGCGCCAGATCGCAACGCCTTTCGGCGACCGCGGCGGAGTGGTAATCGAGCCGTGGTTGACCGACCAGTGGTACGTCAACGCCGCCGAACTGGCGAAGAAACCGATCGAAGCGGTGAAGACCGGCGAGATCGAGATCGTCGCCAAGAGCTGGGAAAAAACCTTCTTCAACTGGATGGAAAACATCCAGCCGTGGTGCGTCAGCCGACAGTTGTGGTGGGGCCACCGCATTCCGGCCTGGTATGACGAGACCGGTAAGGTCTATGTCGCCATGACCGAGGAAGAGGCGCAAGTGCAGGCAGGCGCAGGCGTGAACCTAACTCGGGACAATGACGTGCTCGACACCTGGTTCTCATCCGCGCTGTGGCCCTTCGCCACGCTTGGCTGGCCCAAGAACACCGAGCTGCTCGACAAGCATTATCCCAACAACTTGCTGATCAGCGGCTTCGACATCCTGTTCTTCTGGGACGCCCGCATGATGATGATGGGCCATTACAACATGGGCAAGCGCCCGTGGGAAAAGCTCTATCTCCACGGCCTCGTGCGCGCGGCGGACGGAGCCAAGATGTCCAAGTCGAAGGGCAATGTGGTCGATCCGCTCGGCCTGATCGACCAGTATGGCGCTGATGCGCTGCGCTTCTTCATGGCGGCGATGGAAAGCCAGGGCCGCGACATCAAGATGGATGCGAAGCGGGTCGAGGGTTACCGCAACTTCGCCACCAAGCTGTGGAACGCGACGCGTTTCTGCCAGTCGAACGGGATCGGCGCTTCCACCTCCATCGCCGCGCGCGAAGCGAAGCTCGCTGCCAACCAGTGGATCATTGGCGAAGTGGCGCAAACAGTCACGGCGCTCGAAGCTGCGATGGCCGATCTCCGCTTCGACGCCGCCGCCAACGCGATCTACCATTTCGTGTGGGACCGTTTCTGCGACTGGTATCTCGAACTGATCAAGCCGGTGTTCCAGGGCGAGGCAGACAGCCCCGCCGCGCAAGAAACCCGCGCTGTCGCCGGATGGACGCTCGACCAGATTCTGGTGATGCTGCACCCCTTCATGCCCTTCATCACCGAAGAGCTGTGGCACGCGCAGGGTGAGCGTGAGTATGAGCTCATCCTCGCCAAATGGCCGGAGCCCAACGCCAGCGTGAGCAAGGAAGCGACCGACGCGATCGACTGGGTAATCGAGCTGACCACTGCGGTGCGCAGTGCGAAGAACGAAATCGGCATTGCCCCGGGCGCGAAGCTCGCGGCCTTTTGCCCCGCTCCTTCCGATTTGGCGCAACGCGTGATCGAACGCAGCAGCGCCGCGATCGAACGGCTCGCGCGATTGACGCCGGTTACGCTGGGTGAGGCGCCGTCAGGGCCTGCCATGCAGGTGACCGCAGGTGACGACGTGTTCATCGTCCCGCTCGAAGGCGTGATCGATATCGACGCCGAGAAGGCTCGACTCCAGAAAGCGCTCGACGCTTCAGCCAAGGAGGCGAAATCGCTCGAAGGGCGACTGTCCAACCCTTCCTTCGTCGAACGCGCCAAGCCCGAAGCGGTCGAAAAGGCGCGCGCCGACCATGCCCATCACAGCGCCGAAGTCGAGCGGCTTGAAGCCGCGCTAGCGCGACTGGGGTGAGCGGGATTCGCCCGACGCTGGTATCCTTGCTATCTGCAAGGGCATTCAACAGCGGAGGGGATAGGTCATGAAGACATTGGCGATCGCCGAGTTTCCGGCAAAAGAGGGAAAGTTCGATGAACTCGAAGCAATCCTGCGCGAGGCTCTCCCCGATACGCGCGCGTTTGATGGGTGCATCTCGATTCAGACTTACCTGCATCCCGAATCAGGGACCTTCACCTTGATCGAAGATTGGGAATCGCCCGAGCATTATGCGCGGTACCTCGCGTGGCGGATGGAAAATGGCCTCGGAGGAATGCTGGGCGAGCTGCTTGAAGGAGGCATCGCGGCTTTCAAGCCCCGAACCTTCGTCGCGACTGACATCTAACGGATCGAATGGCGCTGATCCTAGCCACCCAGGCTCCGGGCGAACCGGAGATTTTCGCTTCGCTGCAAGGCGAAGGGCCAAGTGCGGGGATGCCGGTCGCCTTCATGCGCCTGAGCCGCTGCAACCTTACCTGCGTGTGGTGCGACACGGCCTACACTTGGCATTTCGAGGGCGACAACCGGCCGCATCGCAGCAGCGAGACTTTCGAGCGCAAGGCCAACCAGATAACGCTCGAACTGCCCGATGTCGCTTCACGGATCGCTGCCTTGGGGCAGAAGCGCCTTGTCATCACCGGCGGGGAACCGCTGCTGCAGGCGGGCAAGCTGGCGGAATTACTCGCGCTGCTGCCCGACATCTCGGTCGAGATCGAGACCAACGGCACCGTGGCTGCACCCGCGCGGCTCGATATCCGCATCGACCAGTATAATGTTAGCCCCAAGCTTGCGCATTCGGGCAATGACGCGGAGCTGGCGCTGATCCCCGAACGGCTCGATGCCTATGCTACGGACCCGCGCGCTTTCTTCAAGTTCGTGATCGCCTCCCCCGCCGACGTCGATGAAGTGCTGGCTTTGTATCGCCGCTATCGCTTCAGGCCCGGCAATGTCTTCCTGATGCCCGAAGGCACCGACAGCGCGACGCTGCGCGAGCGCGAGGCATGGCTCAGCGAGCTATGCCTCGAGCACGGGTTCCGGATGAGCGACCGGCTGCATATCCACCTCTACGGGGATACGCGCGGGACTTAGCCTTGGCTTCTCCAGCGCTGTACGACGCGGTAGACGAATTCTTCCTCGCCGCCGGTTTCGTTCCACAGCTGCACGAAGCTTGGGTCTTCCGAAGCCGGGCGCTTGTTCTCTGCGAGATTGTCGAAGGCGACGCGGATTGGGATTGCGACACCTTCACCGCAGACGATGCATTCGCGGTTACGCAGCGCCGGGATCGAATCGAGGAAGCCGCGCGCACCTTCGGGCATGGCGGCGCGGACGAAGGCCTGGTCGCGCTCGTTGTTGAGGCGCATCGAAATAATCGTGCCGCACTGCGACAGAACGCCTTCGGCAAGATCGGACGGGCGCTGCGTGATCAGGCCCAGCGAAATGCCGTACTTACGGCCTTCCTTGGCGATACGGCTAAGAATGCGGAAAACCGATGAACCGTCGCCCTTCTTCTCATTGGGCACGTAACGGTGCGCCTCTTCGCAGACCAGCAGGATCGGGCGGGTCTTGTCGTCACGGCCCCAGATCGCAAAGTCGAACACCAGTCGGCTGAGCACGGCTACCACCGTGCTGGTGATGTCCGATGGCACGCCCGATACGTCGATGATCGAGATCGGCTTGCCATCACTTGGCATGCGGAACGCCTTGCCGATGAATTCGGCCATGGTGTCGCCCACCAGCATGCCTGAGAACATGAACTGGTAGCGCGGATCGGCCTTGATTTCGTCGAGCTTGTTCTTGATCCGCATATAGGGGGCAGACGAAGTCGCCTTGTCGAGCTTGCCCATCTCGTCGAGGATCTTGTTCGACAGGTCCGACAGGAGATAGGGGATCGGCGAATCCACCGTGATCATGCCGAGATGTTCGGCGAGCCGGTTCTTCTGGCGCGCGTGCAGCAGGCACTTAGCCAGAATGTCGGCATCGACCTGCCGCTCATTGCCCGCGCTGGTCAGAAGCACTTCGCAATGCTCTTCGAAGTTCATCAGCCAATAGGGCATCTGAAGGTTCGACACGTCGAGGATCAGGCCGGTCTGGGGGAACGCCGCCGAATATTCGCCGTGCGGGTCGACCACCACGATATGGCCGTCGAGAGCAGCCTGGCAGATGCGGTGCAGGATCAGCGCGGCGCTGGTCGATTTACCGGTACCGGTCGAGCCGAGCAGCGCGAAGTGCTTGCCCAACATAGCATCGATGTAGAGCCCGGCGCGGATGTCGCGGGTCGGGAACACGGTGCCGATCTCGATATTGGCGCGGCCATCGCTGGCATAGACCTGCTTGAGGTCAGCCGTGGTTGCAGGATAGATCATCGCACCCGGGATCGGGTAGCGCGTGACACCGCGGCGGAAACCGCGCAGCCGCCCCGTCAGCTTCTCTTCGACGCCTTCGCCCTGGAAGTCGATATTGGCCAGAATGCCACCATTCGCGCGGCGATCCTTGCGTTGGTTGCGAACGCTGGCGAGAAGCCAGCTTTCACCCACGCGGATCTTGATCTGGCTTCCGACTTGCCCCGCGAGCGCCACAGAAGGATCATCATCCTCCATGCATTCGTTGATACGCTGGAGGTCAAGCGCGATCTCGGAACCCGCCTGCGATCTCCAGCACGACGCCGATCGGCATGCGAGCACTGTCTTCGGGGGCAGAAGAAGGCTTGGGTGCCGCAGTACCGGCGGCCGCAACCGTTTGTGCAATTTCCCGCGGTGTAGATGTAGCTTGCGGTTGCTGACCGTTCGCCGGGTTGAACGAGCCGAAATTCTGATTGCCCATATCAGTCATGCAAAGCCCCGAGACGCGTGGAATTATTCGCCCATGTGCCTAGCCGCGCGAGGTTAAGATCGCGTCAACGATAGTGATTTGGGGAAATTCAGATGAAAGCGAACAGGCGCCCGGCAACCCATCCCATGCCGATCGACAGCCCGACTGCAAGAAGCCCATAGAAAAGGGACCAGTTCTGCGAGAACACCTCGACAAACCGCTCAAAACCCACTTTGCGCACTTCAACCTCGGCAATCGCGGACGCTATCACGCGGTTGCCAGAAATGGCAAAAGTTTCAGCGGTATACGCGCCTGTAGCTACGTTTGAAGGCAGCTCGATCCGAGCCTGGTAGAGTACTTGCTCGCTGATTGTGACTCCGCCCATGTCTTCTTTGTAAAGCCCCTTCCGTTCGCGTAGGTCCACCAGCCCTGATGCAAATCGCGCCTGCTTTTCCGGTTCGATCTGCCCGGTTGGGGATAGCTGGATGAATTCGGTGCCCAGCTCGTAAATCGCGGCTGTCCGCTCATCGACGATCTCTTCGACCGGCCGCGAGGCCGCGACTGCGAAGAACGAGGGCGCTGATCGGAAATCGGAGCTTTCCGCATTCATCCAGATACCGAGAATGCGCTCTTTCTCGCGGATCCGGATCGGTTCGGTCGGCCCCTTGAGCACAACCACGATATCGTAATTCGAACCGCCGCGCTGCCCTCGCGGATCGAGAATGGCCCCGTACAACAGCAACTGCGTGCCAGTGAAGCCCTGGCGCACCTGCACTTCGCTCTGCGAAACGGCGGGCACGAGAATTGCATCGCGCTGGCCCATCAGGAATAGCGCCGCGATGATGAGAAACAGCGCCCTCACAGTGGCTCCACCGTATAGATCTCGTCAGGCTGCACACCGAGCCCGAACAGCATCCTCAGCGCAACCGCGAGCACGATCGCCGCCAGCACCAGCCGCAGGACTTCGGGGCGCGCCTTGAGCGCGATCTGCGTACCAAATTGCGCGCCGAGCACAGAACCGAGCAGCAGCAACCCAGCCAGCACGATATCGACCGCCTTGGTCGTCAAAGCATGAACCATGGTGGTGGCCATGGTCACGAAAAGGATCTGGAACAGCGAAGTGCCGACCACGACATTCCCGCTCATGCCCAGAACGTAGAGCATTGCGGGAACGAGAATAAACCCGCCGCCCACACCCATAAGCATTGTGAGAATACCCACCAGCACGCCGAGGATGAACGGCGCAAGCGGAGATATGTAGAGGCCCGAGCGGTAGAAGCGCCAACGCATCGGTAGCGAGGCGACCAGAGGATGGTGGCGGCGCTTGCGTACCTGCTGCGTCGCGCCTTCGCGCGGACGAAGCGCGCTGAACGCTTCATGCAGCATCAAAGAACCGATCGCGCCAAGCAGCACTACGTAGAGCACATTGATGACGACATCGATCTGCCCTACCGCCTGCAAAACGCGGAACAACAGAGCCCCGATCATCGCGCCGAAGATACCGCCCCCGACCGCGACCGAGCCGAGCCGGTAGTCGACCCCGCCGCGGCGGCTGTGCGCAAGGACGCCCGACACGCTTGCCCCGGTGACTTGGGTCGCCGCCGAAGCCGCCGCAACCGTCGGCGGAATTCCGTAGAAGATTAGCAATGGGGTCGTCAGGAAGCCGCCCCCAACGCCGAATAGGCCTGAGAGGATGCCTGTTAGCCCGCCCAACGCAACGATCAGAAGACCGTTCACTGAGAGATTCGCGATGGGGAGGTAGACGTCCATGGCGTGGGCCTAGCCCAGCGAGGTTGCGGATTAAAGCGGCAGTAGCCCCGCTATCGCTTAAAACCGTGTTGAAAGCGTTACGACAACACCCGAAGGCGGTTCGGCCTCGCCCGCAACGCGCTGCCGGTAGTCGACTGAAAGCCGCGCCGGAGCCTCGCCGATCGACAGGTCGAACCTCACACTCGGCCCGAGGTCGATCCGTTCCGCATCCTTTTGCGCACCGCCCCACGCCGCCGCGCCGACGCTGACTTCGCCAAGATCGAAGCTGTGCACGATGCGCAGCACGTGCAATTTGCCATCGGCCTTTGTGCCCGGCCCCGCCCTGTCGTGGATCACCAGCCTAAGGAGGGGATCGCCAGGTGCTGCCGCCATTACTACTTGGATCGTTTCGGGATCGTTGCGGTAACAGCCGACATAGATCAGCAACTCAGCCTGCGGCCAGGCGCTCAGTGCATGTGCGATGGTGTATCCGATCACTTCGGATTCCTGCCAGGCGGGAATGAAGATCGCCGTTGGCCCATCCAGCGGCTCGGAGGCGAGGATTTCGCTATCGACTGTCTCAGCCGTGGCCCGGCCTGTCAGCCGCAGCCAGATCCCGCACAAATCTACGCCGAAATCATCGAGCGCACCCAGCAGGAAGAAAATCCCAGCAAAAAGAAGCAGTTCATGCTGGAACAAAACGAGGAGCTGCCACTTAGACAGTTCCAACAAGGGTAAGGGTACCTCCTTCCCTTATGTTGCCGAGACTAGTCGGAACGATCTCCCCTTGCAACGACGAAGAAATTCCTAAAAAGGCCATACACATCATGATCAATTCAAATCCGCTCCGTTCGATCTTCGCTCCCGTTCGTGCTCTGTTTGTTAGTGATGCGTCAGCCGGTGTTCTGCTGATCGTCGTTGCCGCTGCTGCCATGTTGGCGGCCAACTCGCCGCTCGCCGCCGAATACCGCAACCTGTTCTACGGCGACCTGGGCTGGACCCCGATCGCCAAGCTCGATGATTTGCACCTCTGGATCAACGACGGGCTGATGGCGATCTTCTTCTTCGTCGTGGGGCTTGAAGTGAAGCGCGAACTGATCGCGGGGCAGCTGGCCGATCCGATGAAGCGACGCCTGCCGGTCGTGGCGGCTGGAGCCGGTATGTTTGTGCCCGCCGCCGTATACATGCTGGTTTCCGGCGGTGGGCAATATACCAGCGGCTGGGCGATCCCGGCGGCTACGGATATTGCCTTTGCGATGGGCGTGCTGGGACTGCTCGGCAACCGCGTGCCCGCTTCGCTTCGCCTGTTCCTGCTGACTGTGGCGATCGTCGACGACATAGGCGCGGTGCTGGTGATCGCACTATTCTACACTCCCTCGATCAAAGTGGCGTGGCTCCTGGCCTCAGTGATTGTCGTGGGCCTGATGGTGGGCCTTAATCGTATGCGGGTAAGCAGCCCCGTCCCCTATATACTGATGGCGCTGGTGCTGTGGTACTGCGTGCTCAACACTGGCGTCCACGCAACGATTGCAGGCGTTGTAGCCGCTCTCACTATCCCGATACAGCGCCGCAACGGGAACTCCATGCTTGAGAAGCTGGAGCATGGCCTTGCACCGTGGAGCGCCTATCTGGTGCTTCCTGTCTTTGGCTTCGCCAATGCCGGTGTTTCGCTGGATGGCCTTGGGCTCGAAGCTTTGCTCGATCCCCTGCCCTACGCAATCGCGGCCGGCCTTGTGGTCGGCAAGCAGCTGGGCATTTTCACGGCCGTTTGGCTTGCGGTGAAGACAGGCTTCGCCCAGAAGCCCGACCATGCCAGCTGGACGGAGATCTACGGCGTGTCGGTGCTTTGCGGGATCGGTTTCACCATGTCGCTGTTCATCGGTGGCCTTGCCTTCCCCGGCAATGAACTGCTGATCGACGAAGCGAAGATCGGCATCCTCAGCGGTTCGGCCATCTCGGCGATTTTGGGATATGTCATCCTGCGCATGACCACCCCGCATCCCGAAGAGGAATGCGACGACCACGCGAACGACCCGTCGAGGCACTGACGCGAATGCTGAAGCCGGTGCGGTAGAGCCAAGCGGCTCTTCCGCTCGGCTTGCCTTACCAGCTCCCGCTGTTTTCCATGCTTACCCAGGGTTCCTGCGGCGGCAAATGCCCTTCCTGCAGCAATTCGACCGAAATCCCGTCTGGCGATTTGACGAAAGCCATATGCCCGTCGCGTGGTGGACGATGGATGGTGTGCCCGGCGTCCATCAAACGCTGGCAGGTCTCATAAATATCATCCACCCGATATGCGAGGTGGCCGAAATTGCGCCCACCATGATATTCCTCCGGCACACCGCCGTCTGCTGGGGGCCAGTTATAGGTCAGCTCGACTTCGGCGAGACCCTCCTGCCCTGGCGCCGCGAGGAAAATCAGGGTGAAGCGCCCAGCCTCCACTTCGAAGCGGCGCAGTTCCTCAAGGCCGATCAGCTTGAAGAAGGCGACTGTCGCATCCGGATTGGTAACCCGAATCATGCTGTGGAGGTATTTGACCATCGCTCGGCCCTTCCATTCAAAAACGGTCTCTTCAGATCGATGCTGGTTTCATCGCGTCAATCGTCTGGAGAAGTAGATGCGACCTTCGGGCCTGAGGCACAACCCCAACGAGAGTTCGCTTGTCGTCACGACGGTCAGCTTTGCCCTCGATTGACGCCCGCGCTCAAAATGAAAAGGGCGCCAGCCTGCATGGCCAGCACCCCCTCATTCTCACAAGCTAACGCCAACGCGCGGTCAGATGCTCGCGCTGAGCGTGAATACAATCGCGTCGTCAGTGAAATTGTAGACAAAGTCATCCAAGGGATCGGTCGGGGTGCCGCCGTCATCCAGCAGCGACGGGCTGCCCTCCGCGCCAACATAGGCGATGCCGATGCTCAGCGGGCCAGCGATCGCGGCTTCAACCCCGATCGACCAGTCGAATGCCTTTCCGTCATTGGTGAATGTTAGGAAGCCATCGGTGTAGCCGACATGGCCAATGACCGAGAACGGGGTTTCGGGAATGCCGAACGCAAGGTCGGTGTAGATGTAGAAATTGTCGGTCCCGCCGAGCGACTTTTGCTTGGGCGCAAAGGCGATGCCAAGCGTCGATTCGGCCGGTCCGATTGAGAAGCCTACCGAGCCATAGGCTTCGACATAATCGAAATCACCCGACCCAGCATTGGGATAGAGATAGGCGATTGCTCCAAGATCGAATGTGACGCCATCGGTCAATGCACCACCGAAACCCGCATAGAAGTCAATCTCGGTATGGCCAAAGCCAACGGTGTCTTCGTCGAGCGATGAACCCCAGGTGCCGAGGTAGAGGCCTGAACTGTGAGACAGGTCAACCCCACCTTGCGCGGCAATATCGCCACCCGACAGATCAACCCCGCGGAAGCGATATTCGCTGACCAGCGCGACGTTGCCCGAAATTTCGATGCTGCTCTCCGCACCTGCGCGGTTCACCGAAGCATAATCGACAGCCGGAACGGCCGCCTCAATATCAGCCACGTCGACGGAAACGTCGGCGGCAGCTCGCACGGCGGCAAGATCAAATTCGTTTTCGGGTGCCGGAGTTTCGGCAAATCCCGGCCCTGCAGAGAGAGCGAGGCCTGTTACAAAGCTTGCGGCAACGATGCCGCGAATGGACGTGAGCATGACAACTTCCTTTGTTGTTTTTGTTGCTTCGTCCCACCTGCGTATCCGACAGGTCGCCTCTAATTGCGGGCAATTTCTTTCGGAGACGCACGATACATGCACGTTTTTGCTGCAGTGCACAAGAGAAATGGCGCGGAATGCTGCGAAGCTTCAACAGTGTGGACTTTCTGTACCACTCGCTCTGGTCCCATTTGCTCATGTGCCACTCGGTTGCCGTTAAGGCCTGCGTCGCCTAAGGCGTTCGCCTGATCCGGATTGATCCCAGAACCATGATTCTAGCGCCCCTTAACAAGCTGTTCCGCCGCGAGGCAACGCGAGCGATGCGCCCCTGCGTGCCGGCAGGCGAACGCTATTACGTGGTCGGTGACATCCATGGGAGATGCGACCTTTTCGATGCCCTGGTTGAGGCGATCGAAGCCGACTGCGCCGATTCCGGGTCAGTGGTTACTCATGTCGTCCTGCTCGGCGATCTGATCGACCGCGGACCTGAAAGCGCCGGTGTGATCAAACGGGCGCGCAAGTGGCGCAAGAAGCGCCCGGTCCGCATCATCGTGGGCAATCATGAAGAGATGTTTCTCGGGTCTTTCCAGGATGCGGAGGTGTTGCGCCACTTCCTCAAGCATGGCGGTCGCGAGACGATCCTGAGCTATGGCTTGCCGCGGAAGGAATATCGCAAGCTCTCGCTTGAAGAGCTGTTCGAACGCCTCCCTGAAATCGTGCCGGAGGCCGACCGCGAATTCATCGCCGGATTCGAAGACATGATCGTCGCGGGCGATTATGTGTTCGTCCATGCAGGGATCGACCCGAATTTGCCACTCGACCAGCAGCGCCGCAGCGACCTGATGTGGATTCGCGAGCGGTTCCTTCGCCATATAGGGCCTTTGCCCAAGGTCGTGGTGCATGGGCACACGATTTTCGATGAAGTGGAGGACAAGCCTCAACGCATCGGAGTAGATACCGGAGCCTTCCGCACCGGAATTCTCACCGCGCTCGTGCTGGAAGACACCCAGCGCCGCACCATTCAGGCGGTCGAAAAGGAAGGCCGCATCAAGATCAAGCGCAAGGAACTCGCTCAATGAAAATCGCACTGGTGGGATCGGGCTATGTCGGCCTTGTCTCAGGCGCCTGTTTTGCCGATTTCGGCCATGACGTCGTGTGCATCGACAAGGACCAGTCGAAGATCGACCGGCTGCATCAGGGGATCATGCCGATCTATGAGCCGGGGCTCGACGCGCTGGTGGAAAGCAACGTCAAGGCTGGTCGCCTGAGCTTCACCACCGACCTTGCCGAAGGGATCAGAGGTGCTCAGGCGATCTTCATCGCGGTTGGCACTCCCAGCCGCAGGGGCGATGGCCATGCCGACCTGTCCTTCGTCCATGCCGTGGCCAAGGAAGTGGGTGAGAGCCTTGCCAATGACGCCGTCGTCGTGACCAAATCGACCGTGCCCGTGGGGACGGGTGACGAAGTCGAGCGGATCATCCGCGCCAGCGGCACGCCGCACAAGGTCTCGGTCGTCTCCAACCCCGAGTTCCTGCGCGAAGGCGCGGCGATCGGCGATTTCAAGCGCCCCGACCGGATTGTGATCGGGGCCGAGGACGATTTCGGACGCGACGTGATGCGCGAAGTCTATCGCCCGCTGTTCCTCAACGAGAGCCCGATCCTTTTCGTCAATCGCCGCTCGAGCGAGTTGATCAAATACGCTGCCAATGCATTCCTCGCGACCAAGATCACCTTCATCAACGAGATGGCCGACCTGTGCGAAAAGGCGGGCGGCAATGTGCAGGACGTGGCGCGCGGGATCGGGATGGACGGGCGCATCGGCTGGAAGTTTCTCAATGCCGGGCCGGGCTATGGCGGATCGTGCTTCCCCAAGGACACGCTGGCGCTGCTCAAGACGGCAGAGGATTACGACAGCCCGGTTCGCATCGTCGAAGCCGTGGTCAAGGTCAACGACAGCCGCAAGCGCGCGATGGGTCGCAAGGTGATCGATGCGCTGGGCGGCGCAAAGGCTTCACGCGGCAAGACGGTCGCTCTGCTTGGCCTGACCTTCAAGCCCAACACTGACGACATGCGCGATTCGCCCTCGATCGCGATCGCTCAGACGCTGAGCGACGCCGGCGTGAGCATCGCCGCCTATGACCCTGAAGGCATGGAGCAGGCGCGCCCGCTGATGCCCAAGGTGACGATGTGCAACAACCCCTATGCCGCGATCGAAGGCGCCGATGCAGTGGTGATCGTGACCGAATGGGATGCCTTCCGCGCGCTCGACCTCGACCGGGTCAAGGCGCTGGCCAAGGCCCCGCTGCTGGTCGACCTCAGGAATATCTACAATCCCGACGACATGCGCACCGCCGGCTTCACTTACGAAAGCATCGGGCGAGGGTGATCCGAATAGCGGAAATTTTGCCAGGGGGCCTGTAAGCCGGGTTCTGTCTTGCGGGCGTTATGCTTGCACATCAGCCCCGCAAGGGCAGCCATTCATCTAGGCCATGGATCGCTCCATGGCTCAAGCAGCCAACCCGGGCCTCTCGAGGCGAAACGCCCCTGCCTTTCGGCGGGAGGCCCCTATTTGGCCTTGCTCCGGGTGGGGTTTGCCATGCGGACCCTGTTGCCAGCGCCCCGGTGCGCTCTTGCCGCACCCTTTCACCCTTGCCTGTGCCCTTTAGGGGCCATCGGCGGTATACTCTCTGTGGCACTTTCCCTCGGCTTCGGCCCGAAAGCCTCACCGGGCGGGCGTTACCCGCCACCCTTGTTTCGTGGAGCCCGGACTTTCCTCGGTATCTTGCGACAACGCGGCTGCCCGGCCCCCTGGCAGCTGTGCATATAGGGATCGCTTGGCGATTATGGAAGCCGTGAGCTATTCCGCGGCCTTGTCGGCATATTGATCATAGGCCTCAAGCGCCTGCGCGGCATACATCGCGGCCGGACCCGCTCCCATATAGACCGTCATGCCCATCGTCTCAGCAATCTCCGCCCGTTACGCGCCATGTTTGCGCGCACCCTCGACATGACAGGTAATACACGGGTCGCAGCGCACCGCCACCGCGATGCCAAGGGCAAGCAATTCCTTGGTCTTGGGATCGGGCGCGTCGGCCTCATGCGCAGCGGCGCCCATTTCGCGGAATGCCTTCATCACCCCCGGCGCGCCCTTGTGCAATTCGCGGATCGCGGGGATCAGGTTTGCGGCCATCGCCGGCCAGTCCTTGAATTCGGTATGCGCCATGAGTGCTGCCTCCAATGTCCGAGTATCCGGTTAGCTGCTCCACCCAGCAAGTTTTATTGATTGAGATCAAATTTTTGGAGCAACGCATCGCTTGGGTGACAACAGCGGGGCATCGTCAGCGTGTGACCCCTCGGTCGCGGTCGAGCAGCAGTTGGAACAGGACCGCACGGAGCTGCCCGTCGATCTCGCCGTCGATCCGTTCGGGCCGCCAACGCCGCTGGAACGCCTCGACTGCCTTGTGCCCATCGGTGATGTCGTAACCGAAGCGCTCGAGCGCGAGGTAAAACGCCCCGTCATTGTCGAACGGATCGCCCAATTCAATCCTGGGCCTTGGCAGGCACAGCCCGTATTCGGCCAGCCGGTCCCAGGGGAAGAGTTCACCCGGGTCGGTCTTGCGCGCAGGGGCGACATCGGAATGGCCCACCACATTGGCGCGCGGGATGTCATACTGCCGCTGGATACGGTGGAGCAGCGGGATCAGCGCATCGATCTGCTCTTCGGCAAAGGGGCGATAGCCAAGCGCATGGCCCGGATGATCGAGCTCGATCCCGATGCTGGCCGAGTTCACATCCTTGTGCCCGCGCCAGAACGAGGCCCCCGCATGCCAGGCGCGCTTTTCTTCAGCCACCAGCCGCGTGACTTCGCCCTCCTCGCTGATCAGGTAATGCGCGGAGACTTGCGCTTCGGCATCGCAGAGCCTGTCGAGCGCAGTCTCGACCGGCTTCATTTCGGTATAATGCAGAACTATCATGCTGATCGGCAGCGCGCGATCGTTGAAATTCGGAGACAGCCGCTCGCGATGGACCAGCTCGTCGTCCATGGCTAACCGATCATTCCGTCGGGCTGGGGGATCACCGCCCCCATCACCAGCGTGCCACCGTCACGCTTGTATTGCAGGCCGCCGCGGCATTCCTCGGCAAGGATGGCGATCATATGCGCGGCAGCGGTGCGGCTCGACAATTCGCCCGGCTCGAGATTGCCTTCGAGCGCGCGACCGATCGTCTCGTCGAAAGCGATCTTGTCGCCGCTGGCACGCACCACGATCTCGTAATTCCCGTCATGCAGCTCGGCCCCGATGTCCAACGTGCCGCCGCGGACCAGCGCGTCGAGCGCGATCTGCGCAAGGTTGAGCATCACCTTGACTGCGGGTTTAGGCAGGCTTGAGCCTTCGATGGCCCAGTTGAGCTCGACACGCCTGGCTTCAGAGACCAGCGACTCGATCACGCCCTTGGCTTCTTCCACCGGGACAGCATCGCCGAAGCCACCCGCCGCGCCGAAAGCGAGGCGGAAGAATTTGAGCTTGCCGGTGCTGATCCGCGCGCTCTGCTCGAGCAATTCGATGCAGCGCGCGCGCATTTCCGGGTCTTTCTCGTCGGCGAGCAGTTCCAGCCCGTTCGACAGCGCACCTAAAGGCGAAAGCATGTCGTGGCACAGGCGCGAACACATGAGCGTGGCGAGTTCAGTTGCGGAGATATTGTTCATTGCTTCCGGGCTTTACCTGAATTGGCGCGACACATGCGACACTGTCTAAGTTGAAAAAACCTGCCTCACCACCCGCATCGACAAGGTGGCTGGGGAAAGGGGCAAGGGATCGCGCAGGCATGTGCAAGCCCTAGCCTTCTTGGACGAGGTAGGAAAGCGAGCGGAAGCCATCCGGTGTATCTTGCCAGAACAAGACCTTGTCGGAAGCGACAATGGCCCAGACCCGGCCATCGCCCGATGCCATCGCGCGATCGGTCGTCGAAGGTTCCGCCGCGCCAGTGGGGTGCGAATGGTAATAGCCCAGAACTTGCGGCCCACCGCCACGCGCGGCGCGATGAGCATCGATCAACTCTTGCGGATCGATCTCGAAATGGGTTTCCGGCCTGGGGTGGACATTGGCGGCAGGCCGCGCCTCGGTGAAGCGATTGCCCTTGCCCAACAGGATCCCGCAACATTCGCGCGGGAGGGCGCTGGCGGCAGCGTTCCTGAGAGTCTGGATAATCGATTGCTTCACTGACCAAGTTTCCTCGGTCCGTTCGTCCTGAGCTTGTCCAAGGACGAATCGCGACCGTCCCCGCGACAGGTGCGAAAGCTCATCCCAGCGCCCTTCGATCAGAGCTTCCTTTTTCGCCCTGCTCCATCCCTTGATCTGACGTTCCGCAGCCAGTGCCTCGTGCCGCTCACCGAACTCCTGTGACCAAGCCAGCCGAACTGGCCTGCGATTTTTCGTGTAACCCCGCACCAACCCTTGCTGGTGCTGGCCGATGCGCAATTCCAAATTGTCAGTGTGTCCGGAGTAGTACGAACCATCCGCACATCGCAGGATATAGGCGTGAAAGACCATTTACTGAGCGTAGCGCCAATTCGTCCTTCGACAAGCTCAAGACTAACGGAAGACGTCAGGCTTCGACAAGCTCAGGGCAGGCGGTTATGGGGACGACCGTGACAGACGCATCAACCATCACCGGCACCATTGCCGCCTCCGGCCGACTCGACAAGGCGCTGGCCGAGGCGAGCGGGCTGTCTCGCGAACGCATCAAGGCATTGATCGCGGAAGGCATGGTGACAATCGGGGGCAAGCCCGCCACCAGCGCAAGCGCCAAGGTTGCCGCCGATGCGGCCTTCACAATCGAAGTGCCGCCCGCAGCCGAGGCCGCAGCGCGCCCGCAAGATATCCCGCTCGAAGTCGTTTACGAAGACGAACATTTGATCGTGATCGACAAGCCTGCGGGCATGGTGGTGCATCCGGCGGCGGGCAATCCCGACGGAACTCTGGTGAATGCCCTGCTGCACCACTGCCGCGGCCAGCTTTCCGGCATAGGCGGAGTGGCGCGCCCCGGCATCGTCCACCGGATCGACAAGGATACTTCGGGCCTGCTGGTGGTCGCCAAGAGCGACGTCGCGCATGAAGGGCTGGCGCGCCAGTTCAAGGACCATTCGATCGAGCGGCGCTATCTAGCGGTCTGCGCCGGGCATCCTTCCCCGCCCGAAGGCACGATCGCCACGCGACTCGGCCGTTCGGACGCGAACCGCAAGAAAATGGCCGTGCTCGACAAGAATTCCTCGCGCGGCAAACACGCGGTCACGCACTATAAGGTAATCAGAAAGCTAAGGACTGCCGCCCTGATCGAATGCCGGCTGGAAACGGGGCGAACCCACCAGGTGCGCGTTCACTGTGCGTCAATCGGCCATGCGCTATTGGGAGATCCGTTATATGGATGCACTCCATCCGAATTGCGACCTATTATCAAAGACTTGGGCTTAAACCGGCAGGCTTTGCATGCGGCATCGCTCGGTTTCGAACACCCAGTGAGCGGCAAATGGCTGGAATTTACCTCGGAATTGCCCGCTGACTTGTGGGAACTGATCGGCCAAACCGCTCGTTAAAATCGATGAATTGCACTGCAAAACGCAACAGATGCGTCTATATGTAACCGTGTGGCCCTCACCAGCGGATGCCCATCAGGGGTCCGGCGCCGAAGGGTCGACGCAAGAAAGGTTAGGGAAGAAGTGAGCACTAAGAAGAACCCAACGGTTCCGGTATTGAGCGGTGAGCAGAGCCTCAACCGCTATCTCTCCGAGATCAAGAAATTCCCCGTACTCACGGCCGAGCAGGAATACATGCTCGCCAAGCGCTACCAGGAACATGACGATCCCGAAGCGGCTGCCCAGCTGGTGACCAGCCACCTGCGGCTCGTGGCCAAGATCGCGATGGGCTATCGCGGCTATGGCCTGCCCGTCAGCGACCTCATTTCCGAAGGGAATGTGGGCCTGATGCAGGGTGTTAAGAAATTCGAGCCCGATCGCGGCTTCCGCCTGGCAACCTATGCCATGTGGTGGATCAAGGCGAGCATGCAGGAATTCATCCTGCGTAGCTGGAGCCTCGTGAAGATGGGCACCACCGCCGCGCAGAAGAAGCTGTTCTTCAACCTGCGCCGGATGAAGAAGAACCTCGACGC
Organism: Altererythrobacter sp.; assembly: GCA_023260985.1. Classification (GTDB taxonomy): domain Bacteria; phylum Pseudomonadota; class Alphaproteobacteria; order Sphingomonadales; family Sphingomonadaceae; genus Erythrobacter. The sequence continues at coordinate 19,787 of JALRKY010000010.1, forward strand.
CTACGAGGACAGCGACCTGCATCCTGACGATGTCGCGAAGATCGCGGCCGATCTCGGTGTGCCTGAGCAGGAAGTGATCAACATGAACCGGCGCATGATGATGGGCGGCGATGGTTCGCTCAACACGCCGATGCGCCATGGCGAAGAAGGCTCGGGTGAGTGGCAGGACTGGCTGACCGATGACCGTCCGCTGCAGGACGAGCTCGTGGCCGATGCCGAAGAAGCCGATCTGCGCCATGAAATGCTCACTAAAGCCATGGCCGCGCTCAATGAGCGCGAACGGCACATCCTGACCGAACGCCGGTTGACCGAGAACCCGCAGACGCTTGAGGAGCTCTCGCAGCAATACAACGTCAGCCGCGAACGTATCCGCCAGATCGAAGTGCGCGCTTTCGAAAAGCTGCAGAAGGCGATGCAGCGCATCGCCGGCGAACGGCTGCTTCCAGGCATCGCCTGACAGTCATCATATCGACGAAAAAGGGGCGGTTCTCCGCCCCTTTTTTGTGCCGCTATTCGGCCTTCGTCGGGTCGATGATCGTCCGCACTTCGGATACCAAATTGGCCGGGAAGCCCGCAGTCACAGCCTGGTGGCGGATCTGGTCGGCACTGTCGGCGCGATAGACACAATAGATTTTGTCATCGGTGACGTAGGAATGGACCCACTGGATCCCGGGGCCCATGTCGCGCAGCACACTGCAGGATTGCTGCGAAGCACCCTTCAGATCATCCGGCGATAGCGATCCCGGCCCCGGCATTTCCCGTTCGATCACGAATTGCGGCATAGATATCCTCCCGTTACGCGACCCGGGTGAGCTCTTACTCCCCCCCGGCGCGAGTCGGTCGAACGGATTCTTGCCGAAGCCGGAATCGTTATTTGGAGGGCGCCAAGTCCAGCACCGCCGCGATGATCGCGCGCGTGCCCACAGTCACCGATTCGCGCGGCGAGATCTTGAACAGCGGCGAGTGGTGCGAGGGGACCGGGGGGCCGCCATTGGCTGCCGCCTCGAATGTTTCAGGCGGGGTGCCGCCCACCGCGAAGTAATATCCCGGAACGCCCAGGTCCTCGGTTACGAAGAAGGCGAAGTCTTCCGCGCCCATGCCCTTCTGCTGGAAATCGGGCACCGATTCCTCGCCGAAGGTCCGCTTCATGGCAGCGTTGAGCCGCCGCGCCAGTGCCGGGTCGTTATTGGTCACCGGCGTGCCTTCGCTCACCGTCACCTTGGGCAGCATGTCTTCGGGCAAGCCGTGCGCTCGCCCGATATTGACCGCGATCCGTTCGATCGAGGCGAGCGTGGCGGCCCGCACCTTCTCGTCATTGGCGCGCACCGTCAGCTGCAGGTCGGCCCGGTCCGAGATGATGTTGTGCTTGGTGCCCGAATGGAACGCGCCAACCGTCACCACTACCGGGTCGAGCGGCATGGTTTCGCGGCTGGCGATCGATTGCAACGCGGTGACGATCTGCGATGCGATGTAGACCGGGTCGCGCCCGGCGTGCGGGCTGGCGCCATGCGCGCCGATACCCGGCACCACGATGTCGACCGAATCCGCGCTAGAATACTGGATGCCTTCTGATGCCGAGACCATTCCGGTCGGAAGTTCCGAAGACACGTGGAAGGCAACCGCATAATCGGGCCTGCCGAAGCGGTCGTATAGCCCGTCTTCAACCATCGCCCTCGCCCCGCCCACGCGCTCTTCGGCGGGCTGGACCACGAACATCAGAGTTCCGCTCCACTTGTCCTTCATTGCCATCAGGCGGCGCGCCGTGCCCACCATCGACGTGATGTGCACGTCATGGCCGCAGGCATGCATCACGGGATATTCGACCCCGTCCTGCCCCACCTGCTTCACGGTCGAGGCATAGGGCAGCCCGGACTTCTCGGGCACTGGCAAACCGTCCATATCCGCGCGCAGCAGGATCAGCGGGCCGTCGCCATTCTTCAGCATGCCCACCACACCGGTGCCGCCCACGCCTTCGGTCACTTCCAGACCGGCGGCACGGAGTTCCGCCGCCATTCGGGCTGCGGTCTTTGTCTCGAGGAAGGATAGCTCGGGGTTGAGATGGAAGTGGACGAACAACTCGTCGAGATATCCGTCGTAATCCGCATTCACGGCGGCCGCGATTGCGTCGTCATTGGCCATTGCGGGGGTGCCCGCCCAAGATGCGCCCAATGCAGCAGCCAGCATCGCCTTGCGGATCAGTTTCATCGAGTCTCTCCTGAATTCGACCTTGGCGCATTCCAAGCAGCTTCGCACCTTGCGCGCAAGCGCACATGTATGACGATTGCGCAGCCGCCACAGCGCGATTAATCGACAAAGAATGCGAACTGCATTTCTTCCCGCAATCCGCGAGGGATTCGCCAACCTCAGGCGCACGCCAGGGCGCACGCTCCTTCGCTGGCTGGCCAAGGGGATCGTGGGGTTCATCCTGATCAGCCTGCCGCTGGTGCTGATCTACAAATGGATGCCGGTGCCGATCACCGCGACCATGCTGTTGGACGAGAAGGTGTGGGAGGAAGGCGGGCTTACCAAGGACTGGGAATCGCTCGACAATATCGACCGCAACCTGGTGACTGCAGTGATCGCGGCGGAAGACGGCAAGTTCTGCAGCCATAACGGGTTCGACACCGAAGCGATCGCCAAGGCGGCGGCGCGGAATCTGCAGGGCGGGCGCATCCGCGGCGGATCGACCATCACACAGCAAACCGCAAAGAACGTCTTCCTGTGGCAGGGTGGCGGCTATTTCCGCAAAGGAATGGAGGCCTGGTTCGCTTTCCTGATCGAACAAGTCTGGGGCAAGCGGCGGATCATGGAAGTCTATCTCAATGTCGCAGAGACCGGCATCGCCACCTATGGCGCAGAGGCCGGTTCGCAACGCTATTTCGGCCATTCGGCGGCAAGGATGACGCGGAGCGAGGCTGCCCGCATGGCCGCCGCGCTGCCGCTCCCCAAGAAGCGCCCGGTGGTCAATCCCGGCGGCTTCACAAGGCGTTATGGCAACATGATTGCAGCGCGAATGGGCGTTGTGAGGCGGGACGGGTTCGATTCCTGCGTCTACGACTGACTGCAATGGGCGGGACACACTCACACCGGCATGGTCACGATCATGCGCATGACCATCACCACCATGGCGGCCACAGCCATGCGCCAGCAGACTTCGGCCGGGCATTCCTCGTCGGGGTCGTGCTCAATACGGCCTTCGTCATCGTCGAAGCGACCTACGGCATTCTTTCCGGCTCGATGGCTCTGGTCGCCGATGCCGGGCACAATCTATCCGACGTATTGGCGCTGATCCTGGCATGGGCCGCGAGCGTAGCGGCGAAGAAGCCGCCCTCCCCCCGCTTCACCTATGGCTTCAAGAGCTCGACAATCCTCGCGGCTCTGGCAAACGCCATGCTGCTGGCGATCGCGATTGGCGCGATCCTGTTCGAGACGATCCATCGCTTGGTCGACCCGGCCCCGGTCGAAGGGATGACCATGGTGGTCATCGCAGGCATCGGGATCGCCATCAACACCGCCACGGCGCTGATGTTCATGCGCGGGCGGAAGACCGATCTGAACATTCGCGGCGCCTTCCTGCATATGGCGGCCGACGCGCTGGTTTCACTCGGCGTGGTTGTGGCCGGGCTGGCGATACTCCTGACGGACCAATTGTGGATCGATCCGGTTACCAGCCTGCTGATCGTGGCGGTGATCGGCTGGGGCACATGGGGGCTGGCGAAAGACAGCATCAAGCTGGTCCTGCACGCCGTGCCCGAGCAGATCGACGAGGAAGCGGTGCGCAGCCATCTGGCCGCCTTGCCGGGGGTCGAGGGCGTCCACGATCTCCACATCTGGCCAATGTCGACCACAGAGACCGCGCTTACGGCGCATCTGGTTATGCCCAGCGGGCATCCCGGCGACGCCTTCCTGCAGTCGCTTGCGGACGCGCTGGAGCATCGTTTCGGCATCGTGCATGTAACCGTGCAGGTCGCGAGCGTTCGGCTGGCGGGCTGTTGCAAGGCAGCGGGGGAAAACGAGTAGGAGACAGGCCATGGCAGCGAACGAACGCGACTGCGCATGCTGCGCAGCGCGCTATCGGGTCGGAGGCGATCCGATTTTCGTCAACAACTGCCATTGCCGCCAATGCCAGCAGCAAACCGGATCGACCTCGGTCGTCAATGCATTCTTCGAAAGCGACCGCATCACCCTGCTTTCAGGCAGCTTGTTCGAGCATGTCGCTACAGCCGGCAGCGGCGCGCGGGCGAGCCCGAGAAAATCGCCCGGGCCATCGCTTTCCTCTGCTCCGACGAAGCGAGCTACATCACCGGGGCCACGCTGACCCCTGACGGTGGGTTGATGTTGACGACCTGAGCCCGGCTCAGGCGCAATCACTCGTTAAATTCAGGCGAGCGCCTGCTCCACCGCCGCAAGCGCGTGCAATTGCGTGGTGTCGAACAGCGGCACGGCGCTGTCTTCCTCGCGCACAAGCAGCATGATTTCGGTGCAGCCGAGGATCACGCCCTGCGCGCCGCGTTCAACGAGGCGAGCGATAACTTCGCGATAGGCCGCGCGCGAGGTTTCGGTGACGATGCCCGCCACCAGTTCGTTATAGATCACCCGATGGACCGTGGCGCGGTCTTCCGCCGCAGGAACCAGCACTTCGAGACCGTGCTCGCTTTCGAGCCGCCCGCGATAGAAGTCCTGCTCCATGGTGAAGGCGGTGCCGAGCAGCCCTACCCTCGCGATCCCCTGTGCCCTGATCGCTTCCCCGGTCGGGTCGACGATATGCAGGAAAGGCAGGCCGCTTGCCGCCGTGATCCGGCCCACCAGCTTGTGCATGGTGTTGGTGCAAAGCAGGGCCAGTTCCGCCCCGCCTGCCGCCAGCCGGCTGGCGCTGTCAGCCATCATGTCGCCGAGCGCATCCCATTCGCCCGCATGCTGGAGCCGTTCGATTTCGCCGAAATCGACCGAATCCATCAGCACCTTGGCCGAGTGCGGGGCGCCCAACCGGTCGCGTACCGCACGGTTGATGATCGCGTAATATTGCGCCGAGCTTTCCCAGCTCATCCCGCCGATCAAGCCGATGGTTTTCAATCCAGTTGCTCCCTCAAAAGCAAACGGGGCTCCCGAAGGAGCCCCGCAATCAGATTATCGTGTCATCGAGAGAGGAAGCGGTGACCGATCAGGCCGCCTCTTCCTTCTTGCCGCTCTTGCCCTGCATCACGCGGACAGGCTCCTTGCGGCCTTCGACCACATCCTTGTCGATCACGATCTCGGTCACGCCATCCATGTCGGGCAGGTCGAACATCGTGTCGAGCAGGATGCCTTCGACGATCGAGCGCAGCCCGCGCGCGCCGGTCTTGCGCTTGATCGCGCGTTCGGCGATCGCCTGCAGCGCTTCCTCGGTAAAGGTCAGCTCGACATCCTCAAGCTCGAACAGCTTGCGGTACTGCTTGACCAGCGCGTTCTTGGGCTCCTTGAGGATCTGCACCAGCGCATCGACATCGAGGTCGTGCAGCGTCGCGATCACCGGCAGGCGGCCGACGAATTCGGGGATCAGGCCGAATTTGAGCAAATCTTCCGGCTCGCTCTTCTCGAGCAGCTCGCCCACGCGGCGCTTTTCCGGATCGGCGACATGCGCGCCGAAGCCGATCGAGCGCTTCTGCAAGCGGTCGGCAATGATCTTGTCGAGGCCCGCGAAGGCGCCGCCACAGATGAACAGGATGTTCGTCGTGTCGACCTGCAGGAATTCCTGCTGCGGATGTTTGCGGCCACCCTGCGGCGGAACCGAAGCGGTCGTGCCTTCCATCAGCTTGAGCAGCGCCTGCTGCACGCCTTCGCCCGACACGTCGCGCGTGATCGACGGATTTTCCGCCTTGCGCGTGATCTTGTCGATCTCGTCGATGTAGACGATGCCGTGCTGCGCCTTCTCGACATTGTAGTCGGAAGCCTGGAGAAGCTTGAGGATGATGTTCTCGACGTCTTCACCCACGTAACCCGCTTCGGTCAGTGTGGTGGCGTCGGCCATGGTAAAGGGCACGTCGAATGTGCGCGCCAGCGTCTGTGCCAGCAGCGTCTTGCCTGAACCCGTGGGGCCAACCAGCAGGATGTTGGACTTCGCCAGTTCAACATCATTGCCCTTGCCGCTGTGCTTCAGCCGCTTGTAGTGATTGTGGACCGCGACAGAGAGCACCCGCTTGGCGCGATCCTGCCCGATCACATAATCATTCAGCGTTTCGAAGATATCCTTGGGCGTGGGGACTTCACCTTCCTTGCGCCCGGCAAGGCCAGCCTTCGATTCTTCACGGATGATGTCATTGCACAGTTCAACGCATTCATCGCAGATGAACACGGTTGGCCCGGCAATAAGCTTGCGCACCTCATGCTGCGACTTCCCGCAGAAGCTGCAATAAAGGGTACTCTTGCTATCAGATCCGCTCAATTTCGTCATACCTTAAGCTTTCCAACCCCGCGCCTGTGACGCTGACGGGAATCGCCCGACTCTATCTCGGGAAGTTTACGAATCAACATATAGCTGTCGTATTTTCGCGAATG
>JALRKY010000042.1 GCA_023260985.1 Altererythrobacter sp.
GCAGAAGCGGGATAAGAGGGCGCCGTTAGCGCTAACGGAGCGAGAAATGGATAGACCAAAGTCCAGACCGATGGTGTCCCGTGTCATTCCTGTCGAACTGTTCGATCTGGTGGTCTTCGGGGCGACGGGCGATCTTGCTCAGCGCAAGATCCTGCCTGCGCTCTTGCGCCGTTTCGTGGCGGGGCAGGTTCCCGAGGGGAGCCGACTGATCGGGGCGGCGCGATCCGAGCATAGCGTGGCAGAGTATCGCGCCTTTGCCGAAGCGGCTTTGGCCGAACATGCGGCGGGTGTTGGCACTGCCGAGCAGCGCAAGGCGTTTATCGAAACGCTCGATTACGTGACGGTGGATGCGACCGGAGCGCAGGGCTGGCCCGAGTTGGCCACGAAGTTGGTTGCCGGGCGTGTAAGGGCTTTCTATTTCTCGGTTGCACCCCGGCTTTTCGGCGCTTTGGCCGAACGGTTGCACAAATACGGGATGGCTTCGGGTGATGCGCGAATTGTGGTGGAGAAGCCTTTTGGCCGCGATCTGGCCACAGCGGAGGCTTTGAACCGCGACCTCGCGCAGCATTTCGCGGAACGGCAGATTTACCGGATTGACCATTATCTCGGCAAGGAAACGGTGCAGAACCTACTGGCGCTGCGCTTCGCCAACCTTATGTTCGAGCCAATCTGGAACGCGGCGCATATCGACCATGTCCAGATCACCGTCGCGGAAACGGTCGGGTTGGAAGGCCGCGTGGCATTCTATGACGATGCCGGCGCGCTGCGCGACATGGTGCAGAACCACATGCTGCAGCTGCTGGCACTGGTAGCGATGGAGCCTCCCGGCAGCTTCAACGCCACCGCCGTGCGCGACGAGAAGGTTAAAGTGCTGCGGGCGCTACGCGAGATGGGCACAGGCAAAACCGTGACCGGGCAATACCGCGCCGGGGCAATCGGCGGAAAGGCCGTGCCCGGCTATGACGAGGAACTGGGCAAGGCTTCGAACACGGAAACCTTCGTCGCGATCAAGGCGCATGTCGACAATTGGCGCTGGAAGGGCGTGCCCTTCTATCTGCGCACCGGCAAGCGACTGCCCCAGCGCGTGACCGAAATCATGGTGCAGTTCCGCTGCGTGCCGCATTCGATCTTCGCCGGGAAAGGAGCGACCATGCAGCCCAACCGGCTGGTCATCGGCATCCAGCCGGAAGAGAACATCAGTCTGTCGCTGATGTCGAAAGTGCCCGGGCTGGATCGCGAAGGAATCCGCCTGCGCCAGGTCCCGCTAGACATCTCCATGCCCGATGCCTTCGTCGGGCAGCACCGCCGCATCGCCTATGAACGGCTGCTGCTCGACCTGATCGAAGGCGACCAAACGCTATTCGTGCGGCGCGACGAAGTCGAGGCGCAGTGGCACTGGATCGACGCGATCCGTGCAGGCTGGCGCGCCGAGGGGCTTGCGCCCAAGCCCTATACCTCCGGAAGCTGGGGGCCGAGCGCCGCAATCGCGCTGGCCGAGCGCGACGGAGTAAGCTGGCATGAGTGAGATCAATCCCGTCATTGCCCGGGTCACCCAAAGGGTCATCGAGAAATCGCGTGGCAGCCGCGGAGCCTATCTGGAACTGATGGAGCGCGAGGCTGATCGCGCACCCGACCACAGCCAGGTCTCCTGTTCCAATCTTGCGCATGCCTTTGCCGGCGCGCTGGAAGACCAGGCCGCGATGAAGGCCGGGCGCGGGCCCAACATCGGCATCGTCACGTCCTACAACGACATGCTTTCCGCGCATCAGCCCTATGGCCGCTATCCCGAACGGATGAAGGTCTATGCGCGTGAAGTCGGCGCCACCGCGCAAGTCGCAGGCGCGACCCCAGCCATGTGCGACGGGGTGACGCAGGGTGAAGACGGGATGGAACTATCGCTGTTCAGCCGTGACGTCATCGCGCTCGCAACCGGAGTGGCGCTGAGCCATGCGATGTATGACGGCGTGGCGCTGCTTGGCATTTGCGACAAGATCGTGCCCGGGTTGATGATCGGCGCGCTTCGCTTTGGCCATCTGCCCGCGATCTTCGTCCCTTCGGGGCCAATGCCCAGCGGCATTGCCAACAAGGAAAAGCAGCGCGTTCGCCAGCTCTATGCCGAAGGGAAGGTAGGACGTAATGAGCTGCTGGCGAGCGAAATGGGCAGCTACCATTCGCCCGGCACCTGTACTTTCTATGGCACCGCCAATTCGAACCAGATGATGATGGAGATGATGGGGCTGCACATCCCCGGCTCGGCCTTCATCCAGCCCGGAACCAAACTGCGCCAGGCGCTCGACCGCGCTGCGGTGCATCGCCTCGCCGCTCTGGCGGGCACGCGCGAGCGGACCATGGCGAAATGCGTCGACGAAAAGGCGATCATCAACGCTGCGATCGGCCTCCTCGCAACCGGGGGATCGACCAATCATGCGATCCATATCCCGGCGATGGCGCGCGCAGCGGGCGTGCAGTTCGACTGGGACGATTTGAGCGAACTGTCCAGCGTCGTGCCGCTGGTGGCGCGGGTCTATCCCAACGGCGCGGGAGATGTGAACCATTTCCACGAAGCCGGCGGCATGGGCTATTTGATCGGCGAACTGCTGAGCGAAGGGCTTGCCCATCGCGACATTCTGACGGTGTGGGAGAGCGACCTTTCCGCTTATGCCAACGAACCCGGCATCGACGGCGAGGCACTCGTCTGGCGCGAAGTCGGTGAGAGTGGCGATACCGAAATGCTGCGCCCGGCTAGCGATCCGTTCCAGCCCGATGGCGGTATGCGGCTCGTTCAGGGGAACCTGGGCCGCGGCTGCTTCAAGAGCTCTGCGGTCGAGCGCGAGCGCTGGAATATCGAGGCGCCTTGCCGCGTTTTCGAAAATCAGGCCGATGTGACCGCCGCCTTCAAGGCTGGCGAACTCGACCGTGATGTCGTGGTCGTGGTGAGGTTCCAGGGCCCTCGCGCCAATGGCATGCCCGAACTGCACAAACTGACCCCGCCCCTGGGGGTGCTGCAGGATCGCGGCTATCGCGTGGCGCTGGTTACAGATGGCCGCATGTCGGGTGCATCGGGCAAGGTCCCGGCTGCGATCCACGTAACGCCCGAGGCGTTGGGAGGCGGGCCGCTCAGCAAATTGCGCGACGGCGATGTTGTTAGGCTCTGCGCCGCAACCGGCGAGTTGTCGACCACGGCCGACCTTGCTGCACGCGAAGCCGCGCCCGATCCCTCGCCCCCGCAAGGCGTGGGGCGCGAGCTCTTCAGCATGTTCCGCAGTATGGCCGACGGGGCCGAACGGGGAGGCAGCGCAATGCTGGCGACGGCAGGCCTATGACCCAGCTCGTAGCCGTAGATATCGGGGGCACCCATGCCCGCTTCGCCATCGCCACGATCGCGGATGACGACAGCATCACGCTGGGTGAGCCGGAAACGCTCCAAACTGTAGATCACGCGAGCTTCCAGACCGCGTGGGAGGATTTTCGCGACCGGCAGGGGGGCACTCTTCCCCGCGCGGTCAGCATGGCGATTGCCGGCCCCGTTGGCGGTGAAGTGATCCGTTTCACCAACAACCCGTGGATCATCCGCCCGTCATTGATGAAGGAAAAACTAGATGTCGACAGCTACACCATCGTCAACGATTTCGAGGCTGTTGCACATGCCGTGGCGCGGGCGAGCGAAGACCAGTTCATCCATCTTACCGGGCCCGACAAGCCACTTGCCAAGACCGGACGGCTCAGCGTGCTGGGTCCGGGCACCGGCCTCGGCGTGGCTCATCTCTACCGCGAGCCCGATGGCACATATCGCGTCTCTGCCACCGAAGGCGGACATATCGATTTTGCCCCGCTCGACCAGATAGATGACGCGATCCTTGCCCGGCTGCGCAAGCGCCACACCCGCGTCTCGGTCGAGCGCGTAGTGGCAGGACCCGCCATTTCCGACATTTACCAGACGCTCGCGGCAATGGAGGGCAAGCCGGTCACCGATGAAGACGACATCGCCATCTGGACCCGCGGGCAGGACGGCAGCGACAGCCTGGCAGCTGCTGCGGTTGACCGCTTCTGTATGTCGCTCGGCAGCGTGGCGGGCGATATCGCGCTGGCGCAGGGCGGCTTCGGCGGCGTGGTGATCGCCGGGGGCCTTGGATACCGCATCCGCGAGACCCTGCTCAAATCCGGCTTCTCCGAGCGATTCAAGGCCAAAGGCCGGTTCCAGGAGCTGATGGCTTCGATCCCGGTCAAGCTGATCGTTCATCCGCAGCCGGGCTTGTTCGGTGCCGCGGCTGCCTATGCCTCTGAACACAGGAAACCAGCCCAGTGAAGCCGATCGAAACCATCATGCGCACCGCGCCCGTGATCCCAGTGATTGTGATCGACGAGGTCGAGCACGCGGTTCCGCTGGCTGAAGCTCTGGTCGCAGGCGGGCTGCGGGCACTCGAAGTGACCTTGCGCACACCCGCTGCGTTGTCGGCGATAAGGGCGATGAAGCAAGTGCCCGGGGCCGTCGTGGGCGTGGGCACGGTCACCAACCCCAGGGAACTCGATGACGCGCTAAACGCGGGCACGGAATTCGTCGTCTCACCCGGCCTGACCGAGCCACTCGCGCGCGCCGCGATTGCAGCACAGGTGCCGTTCCTTCCGGGCACCGCCAACGCCAGCGACATCATGCGCGGGCTCGACCTGGGCCTGACGCACTTCAAATTCTTCCCCGCGATGGCGGCAGGTGGCCTACCGGCGTTGAAGGCGCTCGCGGCGCCCTTTGGCCAAGTGCGTTTCTGCCCGACGGGCGGGATAGGGCCCGACAATGCCGCCGAATGGCTGGCGCAAGAGGCCGTGCTGTGCGTTGGCGGCAGCTGGGTCTGCCCGCGCGGCGCGCCCGACAGGTCGGCGGTGGAAGCGCTTGCCCGAGAGGCCAGCCAGCTAGGGTCATGAACGGCGTCGGCGACCTGATCGAGCAACTCGGCCAACTCCATAACCGGACACAGCAAACCCCGCTGTTCAATCCCGTTTTCCAGCTCGGACTGGACCTCTCGCGCCAGCTTGAAGGCGGCGAACTCGATCTTGCCGCGATCGAAGCGCTGGTGGCCGAGCTCGAATGCGAAAGCATGCAGAGCCGGGCATCGCGGCTGCGGCGGCTGGTCGCCCCAGTCGCAATTGTCGACAACCGGCGAGAGTTGGAGATGTCGCTGACCGAGCGCGAATTTGAGGCTTTCCGCGCCCGCTGGGAACGCCCGCAGCTGCACGCCGTGTTTACCGCCCACCCCACATTCCTGCTCACGCCCGATCAGTCCGCGGCAGTCGCCGACGCGGCGAGCAGCAGCGCCGACATCGGTCTCAATGCCTGCGTCACAGGCGCAGAGCGCCCCGCCATCACGCTGAAATACGAGCATGGCCGGGCGATGCGCGCGATCTCCCATGCGCAGGATGCCCGCGATGCAATCGTCAGCGAAATGCTAGAGCATGCCGCGGCGCACTGGCCAGGGCAGTGGCACGAGCTCGAGCCCTTGCCGTTCCGCTTCGCCAGCTGGGTCGGATACGACATGGACGGTCGCACCGACATCAAGTGGTACGATTCGATCTGCTTCCGACTGGAAGAGAAGGCCGAACGGCTGGCACGATATGCCGCTTCGTTGGCAGCGATCGACGCGGACCACCCCCTGCTCGACCGTCTGCGCGGCGCTCTCGCCTACGCCGGGGCGCGCGCTGCCGATTTCGCGGAAGACCTGACCTCGCCCGAAGCGCTATCCAGCGCCGCCAATCGCCTGACCGTCGACGATCCGCATAAACTGCTGAGCCTCGCGCCGCTGATCGAAGCGCTCGAAGCCGAGGCACTCGAAGCGGCAACACAGCGCGCCATCGCCCTGAAGACACTCGCCGCAGCAATGCGTGCGGACGGCCTGGGGATGGGCTGGATCCACTTCCGCGTGAATTCGAGCCAGTTGCACAATGCGATCCGTCGCCGGATCGACCCTGACAACACGCTCGACCTTGCCAGCCGCGGCGCGATGGCGGCGTTGCGCGAGATACTGGCGCAAGTGACGCCGCTGCGAAGCAATTTCGCCGCGCTCGCGATCGAAAGCTCGACCGCAATCCGTCAGTTCCTAACGATGGCGCAGGTTCTTGCCCATGTGGATGCGGATGCGCCGATCCGCATGCTGATCGCCGAATGCGAGCAGCCTTCGACGATCCTTGCCGCGCTCTATTTCGCCAAGCTCTTCGGGGTCGACGACAAGGTCGACGTGTCGCCGCTGTTCGAAACCGAAAGCGCGCTCGAACACGGCGGGCGCTTCCTCGACGCCCTGTGCGCAGAGGAAAGCTATCAGGCCTATGTCCGCCGGCGAGGGCGGCTGGCGATCCAGACCGGATTTTCCGATGCTGGCCGCTTTGTCGGACAGATCCCGGCGAGCCTTGCGATCGAACGGCTGCAAGGGCGACTGGGCGAGGCGATGGTGGCAAACGGCCTCACCGATGTGACCGCGTTGATCTTCAACACCCATGGGGAAAGTATGGGTCGTGGCGCGCATCCTGACAGTTTCGAGGATCGGCTTACCTGGCCGCTCAGCCCTTGGGCAAAGCGGCGCTTCCTGCGCGCGGGGATCACGCTTGAGCCCGAAGTGAGCTTCCAGGGAGGCGACGGATATCTGTTCTTCGCAACGCCCGAGCTGGCGCGCGCCACGCTGACACGTATCGCGGAGCTGCGCCCGGCAGAAACCGACCTCGATGCGCCGACCGATCCGTTCTATCGCCGCACCGATCTCAGCCTCGATTTCTACCGCGCGATCCGCAGCCACCAGCGAAAGCACCTGGAAAGTCAGACCTATTCGCGAGCGCTCACCGCCTTCGGACTGGGCTTGCTCAACCCCACCGGCAGCCGCGTGTCGCGCCGCCAGAGTGATATCGCCGCAGATCGCAGCATGAGCCTGCGTCAGATCCGAGCCATCCCGCACAATGCAATCCTGCAACAGCTGGGCTATCCGGTGAACGTGATCGCTGGCGTGGGCAGCGCGGCCGACGGCAATTACGAGGAACTGGCGGCGCTGCTGACCGAAAGCGCGCGTGGTCGCCAACTGGTCCGGCTGGTACGCAGTTCGAACGCGCTCGCCAGTATCAAGACGGTGGCGGCATTCGGCGAGCTGTTCAACAGCGCCTATTGGGCGAGCCGCCCCTATCGCGGCACGGAAAGTCACCTTTCCGATGCCTGCGAGGCTTTGGCCGAATATCTCACCACGGATGACCGGACCGGCGTGTTTCGCCGGCTCGCTTCGCGCCTCAGGGTCGATGCGCTCAAGCTGCACCGCCTGCTGGCGCTGATTCCCAACGAGAACCCGCTCGACGACCGCGAGACGGTTCGCCGCACGATCGGCGTTGCGCAGGCAATCCGGCTGGCGCTGCTGCAGCACATGTTCCTTCGTGCTGTCTCGATCCCCGCCTTTAGCCGCGCCAACGACATCAGCCGCGACGATGTGATGGAAATGGTCTTCGCGCTGCGGATCGACGACGCACTGACGCAATTGCGCCGCGCCTATCCTACGCATTTCCCGCAAATCAACGATTTCGACGTGAATGCGCCAAGCGATTACCCCGACAGCAGCGGCGCAGGCTATGCCACGATTGCGCGCGACTATATCGATCCGATCGAGCGCGCCTATGCACTATGCCTGCGGCTGTCGACCGCGATCGCCAACGAATTCGGCGCGCACGGATAGACCTTAGCGACGGGGTGGCTCGGGGCACAGCACCCAGGCCTCTTTCTCTGCCCGGGCCAATACACCGGCAAGGTTACCCGCCTCGCCGCGCTCCAGCTTATCGAGCAGTTCGGCGACTTGCGACAGGCGCGGCTGGCCGCCCAGACGCTCCAGCGCGCGCGCTAGCACCCGCAAGCGGATTTCGCGCGGCGTGGACTGCGCAGGACGATAGCGGATCTCGCCTTCCGGCACTTCGACCTCGGCATCCCATTCCAGCTGTGCATAATGCTCCAGCGCTGCCTCTGCGTCTGCCAGCCAGGCCGCGCTTTGGGCAAGGGCCGCCGGGTCGAGCCAGTCGGCCCCGGCCAAAGCCTTGCGAATCCGCGCGCGGTCGAACCGTTCATCCTCGTTAGAGGGATCGCGTGCCGACACCACACCGCAATCCTGCACGATCCGCTCAAGCTCTGCCTTTCGCCAGCGCAGAAGGGGACGCAGAAGGATCCCGTCGCTGGCAGGATTGGCGCCCCGCGAGCGAACACCGGCAAGCCCGCCCAGCCCGCTCCCGCGGTTGAGCCGCATCAGCAGCGTTTCAGCCTGATCGTCGGCATGGTGGGCGGTCAGCAGGATGTCGAGCCCACGCTCCTGCTGCCATTCGCCGAGCGCGCGGTAACGCGCCAGCCGTGCTTCCTGCTGCAGATTGCCCGGCGCCACTTCCACTTTGAGCACCGCATGCGGAATGCTCAGTTCGGAACAGAGATCTGCGACCATTTGTGCCTCGGCGGCGCTTTCTGGGCGCAATCCGTGTTCTACCGTAGCCGCTTCGACCGCGCCCGGCCGCGCCGCTGTAGCCAGCAACAGCAATGCAAGGCTGTCCGGCCCGCCCGAAACCGCCACGCCCAGTCGCACGGAGCCCGCCCCGAGACGGGCCAGCGCCGCGGCGAGGCGCGCGATCAGTTCGGGAGGGAGCGCCTTATCAATTGCACTTCACCTTCTGCCGGTTGGAAACGTATTGGCTCTGCAGGCGCCCGGTAGCGAGCGCCGGATAGGTCTCGGCGAATTCGGCCAGAGCGATGCAGGCGCGGCTGGTGTCGTCGAGAGCGATCATCGTCTCGGCAAGGTACAGCAGGCTGTCGCCAGCGCGCGCGGCTTGCTTGTCGACCTGGTAATTGCGCAGGAACCAAGGCGCCGCTTCGCGCGCCTTGCCATCGTCAAGATAGGCACGGCCGAGCAAATTGCGGCCATAGGTTGTGCGCCAGTGGCTGGGATATTTCTCGACGAAGAGCGAGAGCTGCTGCTGCGCTTCGGGGAAATAGCGGGCTTCCCACAGGCGGAAGCCGTAGGTGTATTCGTCATCCCCGGCGTCTTCGGTCTGCGGCTTGGTGATCGCCTGCACCCCTGCGAGACGGGTCGCGGTGGGCCCGGTCGCAGCGGCGGTTGACGCCACGGCAGTGGCCGGAGCGGTAGCTGCCGCTGGCGGCAATTCGGCAGTCGGGCTCGCAGTAGTGCCTGTCATCGCCGCGAGATTGCTCTGAGTAGCGGCCGGCTCTTCGGCAGGTGTGGAAGTCTCTTGGGCCGCAGGAGCCGAAGCATTCGCTTCGAGCGCCGCCACACGTTCTTCGAGCTGGGCGACCGCGTTGTGGCTCTCTTCGCCCGCTGCCGTCAGCCTTTGCAGCTGGGCCTCGATTGCATCGAGCCGCACCAGAATATCCGTGACGGCTGAAGTCGAAGGCGTGCTGGCCGCGTTGCGGTCGGGAGTCTGAGCGGTGCTGATCTCGGGTTCGAAAAAGCGGGCATCTCCGCCAGGGAATACCTGGCGCTGCAAAGCGCGGATTTCGGACTCGATCTTGCGGATGCGCGCCTCGGACGACTGCTCCTGCGCCAATGCAGGCAAGGGCGCCGTCACCACCACTGCTAGAGCAAGCCCGGCGGCAGCCGCACGTGAAAGGGGGAACAATTTCACTTACCAAACTCCTCGATCAGAATGGCAGGCTGGCACGCAGCCCCCGGGGGTCTGCCATGCCATGCCTGAGCCTCAGGCGAATCCTGCCTCAAACCGCCCGCTCAAGTCGAGCCGTTGACCCGCCAAAATGGTGGGAAATCCTCAGTCGATGACGACTTCGGTGGACAACGCGGGTGTCGCCGCCTGCGCTGCGCGCTCGCGCAGCGCCTGAGCAGTGATCTCAACGTCGCGGATCATCACTTCCCGCTCCGCCAGCTTGGGCACTGGCTGCCCCCCCACAGTAATTGCAAAGGCATCGGGACGTCCGGTCCAGATGCGCGGTTCGCGTGCGTCGGTCGGCACTACAAAGCGTTCGCCCTTTGCCATAAGCTTCTGTTCGAGCCGCTGGCCACGAGCCTCGTAGAAGCTGACCCAAACGCCGTCTTCAAGCGCGGTGAAGACAACTTCATCGGGGGACGCAGCGGGCACGGTTGAAACCCCCGCTGCATTAGTTTGTGCACGCGCGGGCGGGCGCTCGTTTTCAGCCACGATCGGTGCAGGATCGGCACCGGGGGCAAAGAAGCGTGTGTAAAATGCATATACACCGATCGCCAGTAGCAGGACTGCGATCGCCGAGGCCCAGACCAGTCTTGGGGGCGGCACCTTGGCAGGATCGCCCGGCTCGAACCCTGGCGCATACGAGCTTCGTTGCGGGCCGCCCTGAGCCAGCTCCTCGCGGAGGTCGGCGAGCATCTGGTTCTCGTCCAGGCCCAATTCGCGGGCATAGGTGCGGGTGAAACCGATTGCATAGGTCCGCGCAGGCAGGTCGGCGAAATCGCCACGTTCAATAATCTCGATATGGCGCAGCGCTATGCGCGTCCGCTCAGCCATATCGGCGAGCGAAAGCTTTTGCTCCTCACGCGCTCGCCGAAGCTTTTGGGCGACACCTTGGAGCGGCAATTCTTCGTCGCGCGAGACGATCTCTTCCTCATCCATGGCCTTGCGACCCGTGTTTCCCGTGGCAGCACAACACCTTCCTGCCGGGGCTGTCAAGCGCACAGGGTCCTCACAAACGCCCGATCAGGACGAGCTGTCCTGCATTTGGGGTCAATGATTCCGCAGCCTGTCCGACTCAGTCGGTTTCGATGTCGCGCTGCTCGGCCCATGCCTGGATTTCGTTCCGCAGGTTTACCGCGGGATCGAACAGCCAAGCGTTCATTGCGGCGGTGATTTCTCCTAGATCCACCTTCCGCACCAGCTCTTTGATCGGGCCAACCGCCGCGGGAGTGATCGAAAGACGGCGGAAGCCGATACCGAGAAGCGCCAGCGCTTCAAGCCTGCGCCCGCCCATTTCACCGCACACACCCAGCTCTACCTGCTGGCCAACCATCGCCTGCGAAACGCGGCGCAGGAACCGCAGGATCGAGGGACTGAGCCAGTCATAGCGTTCGGCCAGTTTGGGATTGGCCCGATCGGCTGCAAACAGGAACTGCGTGAGATCGTTGGTGCCGACCGAAAGGAACTGGATACGCGGCAGCAGGATGTCGAGCACTTCGGCCAACGCAGGCACTTCAAGCATAGCGCCGAAGCGG
Source organism: Altererythrobacter sp. (assembly GCA_023260985.1). GTDB lineage: Bacteria > Pseudomonadota > Alphaproteobacteria > Sphingomonadales > Sphingomonadaceae > Erythrobacter. The sequence goes on from JALRKY010000042.1 coordinate 11,202, forward strand.
ATCGAACCCGGCAGCAGCTTCTTCTTTGTACGGAAATAGGCAAGCTGGTCGTCGAAGACCTGCTTGGCAGCATCGAACTCCCACGGTTCCGACACCATCGGGAACATCACATAGAGATCGCGCCCTGCTGCAGCCTCGAGAAGCGCACGCGCCTGCACCTTGAGCAGGCCCTCGCGTTCCAGCGCCAGCCGCAAGGCCCGCCACCCCATCGCCGGGTTCTCATCATGCTCGGCATGTTCGGACTGCAGATAGGGCACGGCCTTGTCGCCGCCGATATCGACCGTCCGGAAGATTACCGGCTTGTCGCCCGCCGCATCGAGCACGTCGCGATAGAGCCGTGTCTGGCGCTCGCGCTGGGGCAAGGTGGCCGAAACTAGGAACTGGAACTCGGTACGGAACAGCCCGACCCCGTCGGCACCAGTCATCGCCAGCGCCGAGATATCGTCACGCAGACCGGCATTGATCATCACCTGCACTCTCGTGCCGCACCGCGTGAAGGGTTCGACATCGCGCAGTTTGGCATAGGCGGCCTGCTTTTCGCGCGTCTTCGCGAAGCGTTCGTCAAAAGCGGCCGTGACCTGCGGCGAAGGACGGATCGTCGCGGTCGAATTGTCCGCATCGAGCAGAATTTCGTCGCCATCGCGTATAATCCCGCGAATGCCGCGTGCGCGGCCGAGTACGGGAATTCCCATGGCGCGCGCCACGATAACGACATGCGCGGTGAGTGAGCCTTCCTCGAGTATTACACCCTTGAGTCGGCGCCGATCATATTCGAGCAGTTCGGCCGGGCCGAGATTGCGCGCGATCAGGATCGAGTCTCGCGGCAGACCCTGTTGCGCGGCAGTGCCAAGCTGGCCTGAGACGATCCGCAGCAACCGGTTCGCCAGATCCTCAAGGTCGTGCATCCGGTCCGCGAGCAACGGGTCGTCGATTTCGCGCATGCGCATACGGGTACGCTGCTGCACACGCTCGATCGCGGCTTCGGCGGTGAGCCCGCTATCGATCGCTTCATTGATGCGGCGGCTCCAGCCTTCGTCATAGGCGAACATCTTGTAGGTCTCGAGGACCTCTTCATGCTCGCCGCCCCCGCCGAATTCGGCCTGATTGGCCATGTTGTCGATCTGCTCGCGCATCTTGTCGAATGCGCGATAGACCCGCTGCCGCTCCGCCTCGATATCGTCGGCCATAACCTGATCGATTGTGACGCGCGGTTGGTGATAGACTGCCTGTCCGGCGGCCAGTCCCTTGACCAGTGTCAGCCCGGTCACAGTCTGGGTGCCAGTTTGGCTCTCGGTGAGCCCCAGCGCCTCTTCCTCGTCGATCAACCCGGCATTCGCGATCAGTTCCGACAAGACCATGGCGGTGGTCTGCAGCGCTTCGATCTCGATGTCCTCGTAACGCCGCGGGTCGACATGTTGGACGCACAGCACGCCCACCGCGCGCTCGCGATAGACGATAGGGACGCCGGCGAAGCTGTGATACTTCTCTTCGCCCGTTTCTGGGCGATACTGGAAGTCCGGATGCGCCTTTGCCTCGGCCAGGTTCAGCGTTTCGATATTGGCAGCGATAGTGCCGGTAAGGCCTTCGCCGATCGCCATGCGGGTGACGTGGACCGCACTCTTGTTGAGGCCGCGGGTCGCGAACAGTTCCAGCATGCCTTCGCGCAGCAGGTAGACCGAGCAGACCTCGCTATCGAGGCTTTGCCCGATGACGTCGACCACCTGGTCGAGCTTGCCCTGCGCACGGAGGCGCGACGCCATGACCTCGTGCAGGCGAGTGAGGATCAAACGAGCGGAAGCAGTGGCAGACATCGGCCTTACCTATAGCAGCTTGGGCGCAATGCAAAACGGCACATTGCATCGCCTGCACAGGCCAGGCGGCGATCGCAGTTCAGGGGTGAAACGGACGCGCCGTTCAGGTGGCGGCGAGTTCTTCCTTGATGCGCAACTTGTGCTTCTTGAGTTGCTGGACCATCGCAAGATCGGGCGCGGGCCGGTTCATTTCCTCGCTAAGACGGGCTTCGAGACCGGCATGTTTGGATTGCAGCGCTTGGACGTGCGACGTTTCCATCAAGGTTCTCCTCTGTGGGTTAATCACAGGAGCGACTCGCCCAGGCGCGGACGAGCCACGAATTGTCATCAAATCATAATATCCCTATCTTGAAAAGACCGGCCGACCCCCTATTCGGCACGTAACACCCGTCGCGCGAGCCAAAGATATTTTCGGGAGGCACTTGATTGACCGAGCAGGAGTTTCGCAAGCGGCTCGAACTGCTGCGTACCGAGCATCGCGATCTGGATGCCGCGATTACCGCGCTGACTGAAGCCGGATCTCAAGACCAGCTGCAGATCGCTCGCCTGAAGAAGCGGAAGCTCAGGTTGAAGGACCAGATCGCACTGATCGAAGACACGTTGCTGCCCGATATCATAGCGTGATCGCAGGGGGCTGCGCGTGCCGCCGGGCTGTATCCCCACATCGTAAATCACCTAGCGGCAGATGGATGCATCGCCAGCATCGAACATGCCGAAATACCGAGTTTTTTAGCGTCTCGTTGGTTAATGCCGCGAGCCGATCCGTGCCGGCTTGGGACAATGGCCTGAGAAGTGGCGGAGAATATGGTTGCTGCTGTGGACCATGGGCCAATCACGGGATTAGCGGTGTCTCCATGGTTCGTACCGCTAGCCTATCACGACTGATCATTGAATCGCTTTACAGTGAAGCCCTGCTGCTCGCCGATGAAGTGCGTTCGGTGTTTGCGCTGGGAATGGGCGAGCCTGCGACCGACACCAGCGACCAGCTGCGACTGGCACTATCGAGCGAAGGGCTTCGCGCCAGGACGCGCGTTATGCACATCCTTGCATGGCTGCTCAACCAGCGTGCCTTTTTCGCAGGCGAACTCAACGAAGCCCAGCTGCGGCGCCATGGGCGGCTGCCGGACGATCGCCCTTCGCGCCCAGAGGATCTCGAACTACTCGAGCATGGCACGCGCGACCTGATCGACGACACGATCCGGCTTCACCGCCGTATCGCCCGGCTTGACCAGGCATGGGTCGAACGCTTCGATCTACAGCCGGTGGTGCACAATATGCACGAACGGCTCGGTCGCGCACTTAGCCAGCGCTAATTCGACGAAATCTCACATCTCAGACTGCTGCCAGCGCGGCATGCCAACGCGCCAGCCGCTCGTTCCGGACCTCTGGCATCATCTCCGGCACAAAGCTGCGCACATCGCCTCGCATGACAGAAGCGGCGGTTCGCAAGTCAGGATGTATCCCGGCTCCGGTTGCAGCCAGCATCGCCGTGCCCAGCGCGGTCGTTTCGACGAAATCGGGCCGCTCAACCGGCAGACCGAGCATATCGGCGAGATCCTGAGCCATCCAGTTATTGGCGCTCATCCCGCCGTCGATCCGCAATGTGGCCCAGCCTGCGCCGTCCGCCGCGAATGCCTCGGCAAGGTCATGCGTCTGGTGCGCCATAGCCTCCAGCGCAGCGCGCGCCAGTTCGGCCTTGCCGCTGGCAAAGCTGAGGCCGGTTATCACCCCGCGCGCTTCTGCCCGCCAATGCGGCGCGCCAAGACCAGTGAGCGCGGGCACGATCGTTACTCCGCCGCTGTCAGGGATCGAGCGGGCGAGCGCTTCGGTCTGCGCAGCGACATCGACGATACCGATTGAATCGCGCAGCCATTGCACTAGGCTGCCCGCGACGAAGACCGAGCCTTCGAGCGCATAAATGCGCTGCCCGTCCAATTGATAAAGCACCGTGCCCAGCAGGCGATTGGCCGAGGCGGGAATTTCGCGGCCCTTATTGGTCAGCACGAAAGCGCCGGTGCCGAATGTCGCCTTGGTTTCTCCCGTGGAAAGGCAAGCCTGCCCAATCGTGGCGGCCTGCTGGTCGCCTGCGAGGCCGGTGATCGGGATCTCGCGCCCAAGCCATTCGGCCCGTGCCAATCCCATCTCGCCCGCATTGTCGATCACTTGCGGCAAGGCGCCATCCGGCACGCTAAACAATTCACATAGCCCCTCGTCGAAGCCCACCCCGCCCAGTTCCATCAGCAGTGTTCGGCTGGCATTGCTGGCATCGGAGACATGCGCGCCGCCAGTGAGCTTGAAGACAAGCCAGCTTTCGACGGTGCCCAGCGCCAGCCTGCCCGCTTCCGACGCGCCGCGCACCGCCGCGTCATTATCGAGCAGCCAGCGCATCTTGGTGCCTGAGAAATAGGGATCTAGCAGCAGCCCGGTGCGGCGCTGCACTTCCGCTTCATGCCCGGCCTCGCGCAGGTTCGCACAGAAATCAGCGGTCCGGCGGTCCTGCCACACGATGGCACGGGCGAGCGGTTCAGCGTTCGCGCGGTCCCACGCCACCACCGTTTCGCGCTGGTTGGTGATGCCGATGCAAGCGATCCGGTCCGCACCACCTGCCTTTTCGGTCACATGGCGCGCGCAGGCGAGCGTCTTGTCCCAGATCTCGGCAGCGTCATGTTCGACCCAGCCGGGCGTAGGGTAATGCTGAGTGAGTTCTTGCTGCGCGACACCTTTGAGCGCGCCGCCACGATCGAACAGCATCGCACGGGTCGATGTCGTCCCCTCGTCGAGCACCAGGATAAGTTCACTCACGTTTTTCTCCGCGCTACCGCTTCGCCACTTGAGCGCTAATCCGGTCGCGAAGCGACCGCAAGGGTGCCAAAGACTCCTGGCGCCCGCCCGCAGCGACCATAAGGGGGCGAGGAAAGCCAAGTGAGCGGATGCGAGCACAGGCGCTTGAGGCAAAGCAAGAACACGCCCATATGCAAGCCATGGCGTTACCTCTAAAGCCGTGGCCCACCGGGATGGCCGAACAATGCGAACCGCTTGTGCGGCGCGTGCTCGCGCCCAATCCCTCGCCCTATACGTACACCGGCACGCAGACCTATATCGTAGGCAATGCCGGCGATGTGGCGGTGATCGATCCCGGCCCGGCGGACGAAGCGCATATCAATGCGATTTTGGCGGCGATCGGTGAAGCCAAAATAGTCGCGATCATGTGCACGCACACGCACCGCGACCATTCACCGGCTGCCGCGCCGCTCTCGGAGCGCACGGACGCGCCTGTGGTGGGCTGCGCGCCGCTGGTCATCGAAAGCGATCTGCCGCGCAGTGACGAAGCCTTCGACACCACCTACGCCCCCGATCGCGTGCTCGAGGATGGCGAGGCAATGACCGGCACTGGCTGGACCCTGCGCGCGGTGCATACGCCGGGGCACACGTCGAACCATCTGTGCTTCGAGCTCGAGGAAAGCGGCGCACTGTTCACCGGCGATCATGTGATGGGCTGGTCGACCAGCGTGGTGATTCCGCCCGACGGAGACATGGGCGATTACATGAAGAGCCTCGAAAAGCTGCAGGCGCGCGAGGACCGTGTCTATTATTCGGCGCATGGCGAGCCGATCGAAAAGCCGCGTCAACTGGTGCGGGGGATGATGGGCCATCGCCGCCAGCGCGAAAACCAGATCCTGCGGCTACTGAGCGAGCGAGCGCGCGAGATCCCAGAATTCATTCCCGAAATGTACAAGGGCCTCGACGAACGGCTGGTTGGGGCCGCGCAGATGAGCGTCACTGCGCATCTGCTCGACCTGGAAAAGCGCGGGTTGGTCTTACGCGAAGAATCGGTTTGGCGAGCGGTCTGAAGATCAGGTTTGCTGCCCCGAGTATTCCCCTTCCACGAACTCATCCCGCAACGCGAACTTCTGGATCTTTCCCGAACCAGTAAGTGGATATTCGTTTACCCATATCCAATGCGATGGCGTCTTGTGTGGTGCCCGCCGCTCACGAATCAAAGCCTTGAGTTCGTTCATTGCTGGCGTCAGCATATCGTCTTTCGTGCGCAAAAAACAGGCGACGACCTCTCCCCATTTCTCATCGGGGGTGCCTGCAACTGCCACTTCCGCCACGGCTGGATGCTCAAGCATCGCGTTCTCGATCTCCGCCAGAAAGAGGTTCTCCCCGCCGCGAATGATCATATCTGACACACGCCCCGTGATCTTCAGGTAGCCGCGCGAATCCATCGTTCCCAGGTCTCCGGGATGGAGCCATCCCTCGGCATCGATCGTCTTGGCCGTCGCTTCAGGATTGTCGTTGTATCCCGCCATGACATTGTAGCCGGGCATGCAGATCTCACCCTGCATGCCGACCGGACAGACACTGCTGTCGCGCGGATCGCGGATCGATGCTTCAATATGGGCGATGGGCTGACCGAACAGGTCGTGGCGGGCACGCCCGGCGCCGAACGCCCGATGGAAGCCTTTATGCCCCCCGGCTTTACGATGTAGCACCAGCTGAAACGCGCTCGCAAATTGCCGCTGGCGCCCTATATGGATGCCAGCGGCAACTGACTGGATTGATTGATGAGCGTCGAGACCAAAGTCCCAACCGGCAAAGATCTGCTGACCGAGATCGATCGCCTGCGCAAAGAGCGCAACGCGGTGATCCTGGCACATTATTACCAGACAGCCGATATCCAGGACATCGCCGACTTCGTGGGGGATTCGCTTGAGCTCAGCCGCAAGGCGGCCGAAACCGACGCCGTTGTGATCGCCTTTTGCGGTGTCAAGTTCATGGCGGAGACCGCCAAGATCCTAAGCCCCGACAAGATCGTGATCTTGCCCGATATGGACGCCGGCTGCAGCCTTGAAGACAGTTGCCCGCCCGAAAAGTTCAAGGCCTTTCGCGAGGCGCATCCCGATCACATTGCTCTGACCTACATCAACTGCTCGACCGAGGTAAAAGCGCTAAGTGACATCATCGTCACCAGTTCCAGTGCTGAGACGATCCTTGCCCAGATCCCACCCGAACAGAAGATCATCTTTGGACCCGACCGGCACCTGGGCGGCTATCTCAGCCGCAAATTCGGGCGCGAGATGTTACTGTGGCCGGGCGTGTGCATCGTGCACGAAGCCTTCAGCGAAACCGAGTTGCTTAAGCTTAAGGAGAAACATCCTGGAGCGCCGGTGGCTGCACACCCTGAATGCCCACCCTCGATCATCGAACACGCCGACTATGTCGGATCGACCAGCGGCATATTGAAATTTGCCAAAGAATTCGGAGGCAACACGCTGATCGTGGCAACTGAGCCGCACATCATCCACCAGATGGAAAAGGCGCTGCCCGAGAAGAACTTCATCGGCGCGCCCGGGGCAGACGGAAACTGCAGCTGCAACATCTGCCCCTATATGGCGCTCAACACGATGGAGAAGCTCTACGCCGCCTTGCGCGACCTCGAGCCACGCATCGAGATTGAAGAAAAGCTGCGTCTCGCCGCCAAGAAGAGCCTCGACCGGATGCTTGAAATGGCAGGCGGCACTGTCGGCAAGGGCGATCTGGGGAAGGTTTGAACCCTATCCTCGCCTCGCCCGCGCCACCGCCAAGGAAGCACCAAGCATCGCCATTCCGACGACGTCCAGAACGGTGAGCACTTCCCCGAAGGCTAGATAGCCGCTGAGTGCGGCCACTGCCGGCTGAGTCAGCAACGCGAGTCCAATCACCAAGGGCGGTAAATGGCGCAAGGAGAATACGATCAGCCCTTGCCCTACCAACTGGCTGGTAAAAGCCAGCGCGATGATCGGGCGCCAATCGCCGGGCCAAATCGGTTCTCCCATCAGCCAAGCATAGAGCAGCAATACAGGACACCCGAACACACTCACCCACACCAACAGGCTCGAGCTGCCGATCGCCTTGCGCGCGCCCTGCAGGGTCAGGAGATAGACTGCATAGAGCAGCCCCGCCCCAAGGCTGAGAAGATCGCCCAACAGCGTTGCACCCGAAATCTCGAGGCTCCGCCCCATGAGAATTCCCGCCCCAGCCAATGCGCAGATCATCGCGAACCATTCGAACGGGCGCGGCAGCATGCGGGCGACGATGAACCCCCAGATCATCAACACGATGCTGCCGGCATTGCCGAACAGTGTGGCATTGCCGAGCCGCGTATAGCCGATCCCGAAATGCCACAGGGCCAGGTCGAACGCGAAGGCAACCGAACCGAGCGCCACGAGAGCCATCGCCTTGCGCGGGATGCCACCCAGCGGCTGGCCCATGCCACGCGCCAACAGTATAAGGAAGGGCAACGCCAGGAAAAGCCGCCAGAAGGCAGCGCTGACCGGCCCGGTATCTGCCAGACGCACGAACGAGGCGCCAAGCGCGAGCGCTATGTTGCCTGCGAGAAGTGCGAGCAGCAACAGCCAGCCGCGCGGCTGGGCAAGAGTTTCTTCCAGACCCCCCTCTTTTTCCATGGTTGCGCCGTAGCCCTGAAATCCCCAAGTGCGAAGCCGAATAGTTCGGACGGGAAAGGACCATCCACTTGCACGACGCTCTCTTCCAGCCGCTCAGAATGGGCGCACTCGCAGCAAAGAACCGGATCTTCATGGCGCCGCTCACGCGCGGGCGCGCGGCCGAGCCGATGTTCGTCCCCAACGAGCTGATGGCGACATACTACCGTCAGCGCGCGGGTGCAGGGCTGATCATCAGCGAAGCGACCGGGATCAGCCGCGAAGGGCTAGGATGGCCTTCCGCCCCGGGTATCTGGAGCGACGAGCAGGCCGAGGCCTGGAAAGCCTCGACAGAGGCTGTGCACGAGGAAGGTGGGCTGATCGTGATGCAGCTCTGGCACATGGGCCGCATAGTTCACCCCTATTTCCTCGATGGCGAGCCGCCTTTCTCCTCCAGCGCCACCTGCGCACCGGGCCATGCGCACACGCCGGTGGGACGGCAGGATTACCAGACCGCCCGCGCCATGACGCTTGAGGATATCAAGCGCACGATCGGCGACTACCGTCGCGCTGCCGAAAATGCCAAGGCAGCGGGATTCGACGGGGTGCAGCTTCACGGCGCGAACGGATATCTCGTCGACCAGTTCCTGCGTGATGGCGCCAATTTCCGAGAAGACGAATATGGCGGCTCGCCCGAGAACCGCACCCGCTTTATGCGCGAGGTGCTCGAAGCGCTGGTCGACATCTGGGGCGCCGACCGTGTCGGCATTCGCCTGTCGCCCAACGGCGAATCGCAAGGCTGCGACGACAGCAACCCGCCGGCAACATTCGGCGCCGCAGCAAAGGTTTGCGAGGAATTGGGTCTTGCGTTCGTCGAACTTCGCGAACCGGGCCCAGAGGGCACCTTCGGCCAGACCGATGTCCCCAAGCAAAGCCCGATGATCCGCGAGATCTATTCGGGTCCGCTGGTGCTCAATAGTGACTACACCGCCGAACAGGCCGATGCCGACGTAAGCTCGGGCAAATGCGACGCGGTAAGCTTCGGGCGGCCCTACATCTCCAATCCCGATCTCACCGAACGCATTCGCGTGGGCGCGCACTGGAACCCAAACAAGGATGTGCCCAAGAGCTGGTACTTCCCCGGGGAAGCGGGTTACATCGACTACCCGACGCTTGCGGAGGAAGAGGCCGCCGCCTGATAGCTGACCGGCTAGCCGGCGGGCGTCTCCCCGTCTGCCGGGGCCGGTTCGCCGGTGGCCGCGCCATGTTCGCCGGTCGCTTCCCCTTCTTCTCCGGCTTCGCCTTCCTGCTCAGCCCGCGCTGCGCGCAACACGGGCGATTGGGAGCGCAGCTGGTCAAGGGGAATCATCTCGTCGCTGATCGAGCCGCCTAGCACTTCGCCTTCGGCTTCGCGCGCATCTTCACTGCGATTGGGCGCTTGCCCGCCGCATGCGGCCAGCGCGAACACCGCTGGCAGGATGGCAATTGTCAGGCCTCGCATGAATGTCTCCCGCTTGCTCTGGCCAGGTGATCGAGGAAACCGGGGGCCTTGGCAATCAGTGCCTCGTCCCACTCCTTTTGCGAAATGTCGAGCCCCAACCGCTTGAGGCTGGTCACTCCGAACTCTTCGATCCCGCATGGCACGATGCCTGTGAAGTGCGACAAGTCCGGATCGAGATTGACCGAAAAGCCGTGCATGGTGACCCAGCGGCGCACGCGGACGCCGATCGCGCCGATCTTGGCTTCGCGCCCGTCGATGTCATTGGTCCAGATGCCGACCCGGCCATCGACCGCCCAGCCTTTGACACCGAAGGTGGCGAGGGTCGCGATGACCCATTGCTCCAATCCGTGAACGAAGCAGCGTACATCCTTGCCGCGCTTCGTCAGGTCGAGCAGCACATAGCCCACTCGCTGGCCCGGACCATGATAGGTATAGCGTCCTCCCCGCCCTGCCTCGACCACTTCGAAGCGCGGATCGAGCAACTCGTCGGCAGCTGCGTTGGTTCCCGCCGTGTAGACCGGCGGATGCTCGAGCAGCCACACCAGCTCTCTTGCCTTGCCTGCGGCAATCGCGTCATTGCGACGCTCCATTTCGGCCAGCGCCTCGCGATAGGGCGCTTGTCCCGTTTCGCGGCGCCATTCGATCGCTTCTGTGGTTTGCCGATCCATCGCCGATTGCGTGGAGATATTCGCCTCGATTATCAAGGGGGCGCGCGATTTTCGCGCATTGAGCGGGGAGAAGCAATGATGAAGCTGGATATGGGCGCGGCATGGAATACGGCCACCTCACTGATCGGGCGCAACCGCGATGTGGTGCTGGTAGTGGCCGGGGTCTTCTTCTTCCTGCCCTCGCTGGCAATCTCGTTGATCATGCCGGAGGCGGCCGCGATGCCGATAGCTGAATCGGGGGATACCGAAGCGATGATGTCTTTCATGATGAGCCTCTACGCCGACTACTGGTGGGCAATCCTCCTTTCTGGCGTCGCGCAAGCGATCGGCACACTGGCGTTGTTGACGCTGTTGACTGATCGCATGCAGCCAACGGTGGGTGAAGCGCTCAAGCGAGGGGCGCTTTCGTTCCCGTCCTACTTCGTTGCCAACTTGCTGGTGGTATTCGCGATCGCGATTCCGGTTGCCCTCGCCATGGTGGCAAGTCCGCTGGCCATTTTCCTCGTCATGCCAATCGCGATCTATTTGGCGATCAGGTTCTCGCTGATCATGCCTGCGATCGCAATCGACCGGATTCTCAATCCGCTGGGCGTCCTTTCACGTTCCTGGGAACTGACCAAGCGCAACAGCCTGCGATTGTTTGTGTTCTACGCGCTGCTGTTCGTCGCAACAGTGGTGATTTTCGCACTTGTATCGATGGTGCTCGGAGTCGTTTTCGCAGCCATGGGCGACGAGATCGAGAAGATCGGCAATGCCGTCGTCAGCAGTGCGATTAGTGCAGGTTTCGTGGTGATATTCTTCGCCGTGCTTGCAGGCGTGCATCGCCAGCTAGCCGGTGACCGCCCTGAGGAACCGGCCGAGATCATCGAGTAGCAGTCCCGCTCGGCGCGGGTGTGGCCCAGGTCAATCTTTGCGAATTTCCGCCTTCCATGCCCAGAATAGCTTGCATGGCAAGATGTTGAGCCATTCGAAGCCGCTTTCGATGCGCTCGAAATGCGGGCGCATATAATCGAGGCAGGCAGCGATGAACTGGTAGACGAGGAACCCACCGCCCGGTCGCAAAGCGCGGTATGGGCTGCGCCGATCGCCGGGGCGACACCCGCCGGAAGGGTCGAGAATGGCAGACCCGACAGAATGTAATTGGTCTCTTCGAACCGCGCTCGCGGATTATCTGCTCGTCGTCGGCTGCCGAACCCAGCACCGCATGGAAGCGCTTATCGCGGATCGAGCGTTGCAATTAGTCGATGTAAAGCGGGTTGGTGTCGATCACGATCAGCGTGGCATCGCCGCTGAGCCGTTCGAGAACGGGACGGCAGAAGGTTCCTATACCCGGGCCATATTCCACGAACAGGCGGCATTGGCGCCAGTCGACCGGTTCGAGCATGCGGCGCACAGTGAAACGCGACGACGGGATGATCGAGCCAACCATGCGCGGATGTTCGACAAATCCTCGGAAAAATACCGCCCATTGTTCCGCAAAGAGCGCCAGCCGGTCGCTCAGCCGCCGCCGCAGGTCGATCGCAAATCCATTGGAATTCCTATAGCTCCCGCACTCTCGATCGCAGCCGTTAAGCGCGCGACCTCGCAGATGAGGCGACGCATTGCAAGCTCGACGCCGCTGGCGTAGCGCTTGTCCGACCATGGCTGACTTCGATCCCGCGACCACCACCACTACCTCGCCGGCGAAACCGCCGACGCCCATTTCGCGCGAACGGATGGTGCTGCTGTTCTCGGTAATGCTGGTGACGGCGGCGGGTAACACGGCGATGCAATCGGTGATGCCGTCGATCGGCACGGCCCTGGGTGTGGCGGACGTATGGATCAGCCTGGCCTATACATGGTCCGCACTGCTATGGGTGATTTGCGCGCCGTTGTGGGCAAGACGCTCGGATCGGCGCGGGCGCAAGTCGATGATGGCTGTGGGGTTGCTAGGCTTTATCAGCTCCATGACGCTATGCGGCATGGTGCTATGGTTCGGCCTTGCGGGCTTTATCTCGGCGAGCGCTACGCTGATCTTCTTTGCTGCCGCGCGCAGTCTCTACGGCGGCTTCGGCTCGGCCGCACCGCCCGCGGTGCAGGCCTATGTCGCGAGCCGTACACCCCGCGCCGAGCGCACGCAGGCGCTTGCACTGATCGCTTCGAGTTTCGGGCTGGGCACAGTCATCGGCCCGGCATTGGCCCCACTGCTGATTTTACCCAGAAGCGGGCTCGTGGGCCCTTTCTTTGCCTTTGCCATGATCGCTGCGATTGTGCTGGTCGCGGTCCGCCTGCGTCTACCCAATGATGCACCAAGCTATGCTGCGCGCGGCGTTGTGGTGGCCGCGCCCTTCAGTGCCAGTTCCAATTCCGCCCTGGCGGGCGAGGACGACAGCGACGATACTCCAGCCGACCTTACCGGCAAGGCCTTGCCGAAGCCCGACGACATTCCGCATCTCAAGTGGAATGACGAACGGCTGCGCCCCTGGCTCGTGGCTGGCCTTATGGGTGGGCATGCGCAGGCAGCCACGCTTGGCATTGTCGGCTTTTTCATACTTGACCGCCTTGGCCTGCGCGGTAACCCCACCGGGGGGGCGGGACCGATTGGGTTAGTGCTGATGTCCGGCGCGATCGCTACCTTGCTAGCGCAATGGGGCCTGATCCCGATGCTGAAGCTAGGCCCACGCGGATCGACCATGTGGGGCATGGCGCTGGCCGCGATCGGTACCGTCACTTTCGCCGTCTCCAGCGACCTTCATTCGATCGCGTTGGGATTCGCCATCGCCTCTCTCGGCTTTGGACTCTATCGGCCTGGCTTTACGGCAGGCGCATCACTCGCGGTGACTCGACGCGAACAGGGGCAGGTCGGTGGCATGGTCGCCTCCGTCAACGGCTCCGCCTATATCTTCGCTCCGGCGATCGGCGTATGGCTCTATGGCCACCACCCGGTGATCGGCTTTACCGCAATCTGCCTGCTCTGCGGGGCGGTTTATGTCCTCGGCTGGTGCAAGCTAACCCGCGATGCCGATCTGATCATCGACCGGCATTAAGTCGCGCCTCAGAGGATATCGCGGACCACGTCCTGAGGGCGGCACAGCCGTACTCCCTTTTCAGTTTCGACCAGTGGGCGCTCGATCAGTATGGGCTCGGCAGCCATCAACGCCAGCACCGTTTGAGCATCGGCTTCGGGCAGACCGCGCTCGATTGCGTCGGTCCCGCGCAGGCGCAGCCCCTTCTGCGGAGTAATCCCCGCATCGCGATAGAGCTGCGACAGCTTATCTCGCGTGGGCGGGTTCTTGAGATACTCGATTACGGTCAGGTCCGTGCCGGATTCTTCCAGTATCGCCAGCGTCTTGCGCGAAGTGCCGCAATTGGGGTTGTGCCAGATTGTAGCCTTCATGCGCTCATCCTCCTGTTCGGTCCGACTTCGTCCGGCGGGCAATTTCGTGCCTGCGCGACCTAGCTGTTCAGGAATTTTGCGGCAAGCTCACTTTGTCTGTTGCGTTTGAGAATGCTTCGCAATAGCGATCTTAATAAAGACAATCGAATCAAGAGTTAGGATCGAGAATGACCTCCATCAGCAAGGGCTGGCTGCTCGCCGGCGCCGCATTTTTCGTAGCCCAGGCAAGCACTTCGTTTGCCGAGACAGGCGGCGATGTGGCCGAGCAGGACCGGCAATACTTGCCCGATGGCATCATCGTTAGCGGCCAGCGCGAAGGCTATGCTGAGGATGACGGGTCGAGCGGGACCAAGACGCCCACACCCGTGATCGACGTGCCGCAAACGATCACTTTTATCACCGAGGACCAGCTTGAGGACCAGTCGAACCGCCAGCTGGGCGACGCGCTTCGCTATGTTCCAGGCATAAGCATCGAGACCGGCGAAGGCCATCGAGACGAAATCTTCATCCGCGGCCAGGAAACCACTGCAGACTTCTATCTCGACGGGCTGCGCGACGATGCGCAATACTACCGCTCGCTCTACAATGTCGAACGGGTCGAAGTACTGAAGGGAGCCAACGCGCTGATCTTCGGGCGCGGGGGCGGCGGTGGCGTGGTTAACCGTGTTAGCAAATCGGCGCGCATCAATGGCTTCGAGGCGCAGTTCGATGCATCAGCCGACACTTTCGGCGCCTTTGCATTGTCGGGCGACGTAAACTCGACTGTGTCCCAAGCTTCAGCGATGCGCATAAACGCCACCTATGAGGAATTCGATAGCAACCGCGACTTCTACGCCGGCCATTTCATCGGCATTTCGCCGACGGTGACAGTGGAATTGGGCCCAGCAACGACGCTGACCGCGTCCTATGCCTATGATGAAGATGATCGGATGGTCGATCGCGGCAACCCGGCCGATGGTTCCGGCCCTCTGCGCGGCTATCGCGACACCCAGTTCGGCGACCGCGACTTCAATCACACTCTTTCCCAAGTCCATATCGCCCGCGCGCGGCTCGATCACGAATTTTCGGCCAATCTTTCGGCCAATGCGACGCTGCAATTCGCCGATTATGACAAGGCATACCAGAACATCTTGCCCGATGGCCTGCGCAACAGCGGAGCAGACGTGCAATTCTCTGGCTATCGCGACACGCAGGCCCGGCAGAACTGGCTTGCAGAAGCCAATCTGGTTTGGGAAGCAAGCACCGGTGCCCTAGATCACATGATCCTCGCCGGTTTCGAAGCAAGCTGGCAGGATTCGAGCAACGGTCGTGCCAATGCTTTCTTTGCTAATGGCGCAGGCGGCACCAGCAACCGCTTCACCACGCCACTGGCGGATATTTTCACTTTCCCTGCGATCACGCTCGGCGCTGCCGCGCGAGATCGCCACAGCGAGCTCGAAGTGCTTTCCGGCTATGTCCAGGACCAGGTCGATATCGGCGAACACCTCCAGCTGATTGCAGGCCTTCGTTGGGATCGGTTTGACCTTAGAACGGTCGAGCAGCTGACCGCCCTTCGCGGCGACCGTGTCGATGAAAAGGTCAGCCCGCGCATCGGCCTGATCTACAAGCCCAGCGGGCATCTCTCGCTATACGCCAGCTATGCCACTAGCTTCCTGCCTCAAGCGGGCGAGCAATTCTTCCTGCTTTCGCCAGGTGACGCGGCCTTCGCGCCAGAGAAGTTCACCAATTACGAGATCGGCGCAAAATGGGCACCCAGCGACAAGCTGTTCGTGACCGCAGCTCACTTCCAACTCGAGCGGACCAACACCAAGGGCCCCGATCCGCAGAACCCAACGCTTGTCGCGCTAGTCGGCGAAAGCTGCACGCATGGGCTCGAGTTCAACCTCGTCGGCAAAATCACTCCGGCATGGCAAGCCAATATCGGCTACACTTATCTCGATGGCGAGATCACCAGCACGAGCAGCTTCGGCGCGGAAGGATTGCGGCTCCAGCAATTGCCAAAACACCAGTTCAGCGCCTGGACGCGGTACGACTTCTCGGAGCAGTTTGGCCTGGGCTTAGGCGTGATCTACCAGGACGAGCAATTCACCAGCTTCAGCAATGCTGTAACTTTGCCTGACTATGTCCGCGTCGATGCCGCAGCCTATTACACAATGAACGAGCGGCTTTCGCTGCAGGTCAATGTCGAAAACCTGTTCGATGCGAGCTACTTCCCCAGCGCGCATGGCGACAACAATATACAGCCGGGCAAGCCAATAAGCGTACGGCTTGGCGTTTGGGTGAAGATCTAAGGGACTATTCGCCTTCTGGAGCGGGGGCCCGACGCAGAGCCGGGACTTCGCGCGCCGCATCTTCGGTGCTGATCCCGGGTGGCGGTGCGGCGCTTATTGTTTCCAGCCGCCGTGCCACTCGTCCGGCACGCTGGATCGCCCGCACCAGCCGCGGATAGACGCCACAACGGCAGAGATTGGGGATCGCCGCCTTGATCTCTGCCTCGCTGGGATTGGCATTGCTGCGCAGCAATGTAGCCGCGGCGATGGCGATACCGGGGGTGCAGAACCCGCACTGGATCGCCTGTTCCGCCACCAGCGCCTGCTGGACTGGATGCGAGCGATCGCGCGACAACCCCTCGATCGTGGTGACGAAGCGCCCTTCGGCCTCGGCTATCGTCACAAGGCAGGAACGCAGCGCAGCGCCATCGACCAGCACCATGCAAGCGCCGCAGTCGCCATTGCCGCAGCCATATTTGGTGCCGGTAAGATTGGCCGCATCGCGCAACGCCCAAAGCAGCGGGGTCTGCGGATCCATGTCGAATTCGAGCGGACGATCGTTTACGGTCATGCGCGGCATGAACGCGCGGTGCTCCCTGGCGGACTTGGTTGCGCGGAACCTATCGCACACAGTGCGGCCACTCACAAGCCGCGCCGCCGCCTCTCAATATCGGCGATTAAATCAGGACAAATCTTATCCACATAACGAGGGGACTTGCTCTCCCGAGGACTGCCACGCGAAGCCGCCTGTTAAATAATTCGCCTGAAAGACAAAGTCTCCTCGAGAACGACGCCGGACCCCTTCTTCCAGACGTCTACTCGGCAACCCGGCATCTCGGGATGCAGCCTCAAGGATTGTCAAGATCTGCAGCCGATCAGGCCAAGTGCACAGCAGGCGCACATTGCCGAAGAGCCAGGACAGGACGTTACCCTGGTCATCGCTGAGGTCGAGTTCGGCCGCCCCTTCGTAATGGTCTATCCATGCGCTTTCGCCCGCCCGGGCTTCGCGATCGAACATCCGCGGAGACAGAGTTTCCGACAAGACGATACGCCCTCCGAGCAAATCTCCCAGCGGCCCGGGCGGCATTTCAGCGGGTATTGCAAATTCCACTGTCCTGCTGCCCGTACGCGGCCCAACTACGATTTGGCCATCAAAAGCTTCGAGTTTTTTAGCTAGACATTCGGGAACAATTGTTAGGCAAGGAATTACAACCAGCCGATATCCATCGAGGTCGGCCGTCGGGGGAACTATATCGAGATTGTGCCCCAACTGCCTCAGCGCGGAATAGCAGTCGAATGTGGCCCAGAGTGCCGAATGGCCCTCGCCATGCGGCTGGATTTGGGTCATCCACTCGGAGACGTATGAATAGACGATTGCCGTTTGCTTTGGAGTTGCGGTCTCTGGTTTGAACTGGCTGAGGATTTCAATCGCCTCGCGCACCTCGGCCAGTGCCGGCGCAGGACTGCCGTCGTGTCGGAGCAGCCCGGCGTGCATCTGCTCCTGCGCCTTGGGGAATTGCCGCCAGCGGAAGTAGCTCACCATCTCGGCGCCGTGGGCGAAGGCTTCCAAGGTCCAGAGCTTGACCATGCCGGGCAGCGGCGCGGGATTGTACCGAGCCCAGTTCACGGGTCCAGGTTGTTGCTCGAGCACCGACCAGCGGCCATCCTTCGCGCAGCCGCGATAGAGATCGTGATGGAAGGCGGCGATGTCGGGATGGCCCTGCCGCGCATAGGTCCGCTTTTCCTCCTCGGTGAACCGAAACATCTCGAGCAAGCCAAGCGGATAGCTATCCCAGCCGAGCACATCGAGATCTTCGCACAAATCGTGATGGTCGTAGCCGGTGTAGAAGCCCATGGCATTATGCGTGATGTCGCGACCCGGTGACAATTCGCGCAGAATCTCGACCTGCGCGCGATTGAACGTGACCACTTGGTCCGATGAAAAGCGCCGGAAGGCCAGCCAGTGGGCTGGGTTGGCCTCGGTCACTGTAAGGTTGGGTAACTCAACCTCCTCGAAGGAGCGATATTCCATGCTCCAGAAGACATTGCCCCACTCCTCGTTGAGCCTCGTGATGTCGCCGTAACGCCGGGCGAGCCAGGCCCTGAAGGCATCGCGTGCGGCAGGCGAAAAGCTCTGCACGGTGTCGTGGCAGCCATACTCATTGTCGGTTTGCCAGCTCACCACACCCGGATGCTCGCCGTACCGGGCACCAACTTCGCGGGTTATACGCGCAGCTTGTTCACGATAGCCCTCGTGGCTGAAACAGTAATGGCGCCGCGATCCGAACCCCCGTGGCTTGCCCTCGCGATCGATCGCGATCATGTCTGGCATGCGATCGACCAGCCATTTAGGCGGCGTGGCCGTGGGCGTACCTAGGATGATGCCCAGACCCGCCTGATGGAGCGTGTCGACTGCACGGTCGAGCCAGCGCCAGTCGAACCGGCCCGGTTCGGGTTCGATCCGGCTCCAGGCGAACTCGCCGATACGCACGCGCGTAAGCCCGGTTTCGCGCATCAACCGAGCATCCTCATCCCAGCGCGCTTCAGGCCAATGCTCGGGATAATAGCAGACGCCGAGGCGCATCGCAGGATAGGATTGGATCATCTGCGTTCTCGTCCGCCAATCGCCTCGTAAGGTCAATCGCCTTTATTGGTGAAGTGTCCAATTAGAGGCGCTATTCCTTTGGCAACTGACGGGCTAGGCAGTCGGCAAAAGGGGAAGAGGGTCTCAATGTTCGGCGACACAGCGCAATTCGGTAACCTGCCACAAATCGCGGTTTTCATCGGTCTCACTGCATTGGTCGGACTGCTGACTTGGTGGAAGGTTCGCAGTGCGCGGCACGACGGTTCCGAACAGGACGTGTTCCTTGCAGGCAAAGGCCTGAGCTGGATCTTCGTCGCTGGCGCCATAACTCTCACGAACCTCTCGACCGACCAGCTCGTAGGAATGAACGGCAACCAGATGCTGTTGCTCGCCTGGTGGGAGATCGCTGGCTTCATCGGCCTGATGACACTGGCCTTCGTTTTCGTGCCGCTTTATTATCGCTATAACTGCACAACCGTCACAGAGCTGCTTGAGCGGCGCTATGATGGCCGGTCGATCCGAACACTAATTTCGGCAATCTTCATTGCAGGAAACCTGCTGATCTATCTCCCGGCGGCACTATATTCGGGAGGACTGTTCCTGCAGTCGCTATTCGGGGCACAGGTCCCGTTGATCGCCTTCTCGTTTGGGCTCGCGCTAATCGGGGCTGCTTATACGGTATTCGGCGGTTTGCGGGCCGTCGCGGTAATGGACACCTTTTCAGGCATCGGCATCCTCGCCCTCGCGCTGCTGATCGTGCTTCTCGCGCTGGCGGCAGTCGATTTCGATATCGTCACCGGTGTGCCCGCCGAACGGCTGAGCATGGTTGGCGCCGCAGACAGCCCAATCCCTTTCCACACGCTGTTCACTGGAATGGCGTTCATCCAGATCTTCTACTGGTCCACCAACCAGAACATCACGCAGAAAGCGATGGCTGCTCCGACGGTTAAGGAAGCGCGCAAGGGCGTGTTTGCCGCTGCAGCGGTGCGTATTCTCGTGGTTCCGCCCATCGTGGTGATCCCCGGGGTCGTAGCCTACAAGCTGTTCGGCGATGTCGGCGATGCGGCTTACGGGCGACTGGTAGCCGAAGTCCTGCCAAGCTGGCTCTCGGGCGCCTTCGCCGCAATGGTCGCAGCGGCGGTTATCACGACCTTCAGCGCAGTGTTAAACTCGACGGTGGCGCTTTATTCGGTCGATTTCCACGAGCAATTCGTGGGCGAGGTGAAGAACCACTGGAAACTGGCCGCTGTAATGAGCGTCTTAGCCACCGTGCTCGCCATCGTGATGGTCCCGGTCTTCATGAACGCGGAAAGCATCATCAACCTGCTCCAGCAATTGAACGGCCTGTCCTCGATGCCGATCCTCTCGGCCTTCATCGTCGGATTGCTGTTCCGCAATGTCGCGGCGCGCTCTGCGATCGCGGGCGTGGTCTGGGGCATCGGGCTCTATGCGGCCCACACATTTCTCGACTGGTTCTCCGCCGCAATTGGTCTGCATTACATCGACTTCATGGTCATCACACTCGTCACCTCGGTCCTTGCCGCGCTTGCCTTCAACCGCTTTGCGCTCGGCCGCAGGGCGGAGTGGATCGGCTTCGAACTGTTCCGCGGAGGCGCAGGACCTGCTGACAATGCCGGGGAAACCGCCTAACGCGGCCGCGTGGCCGGAAAGCGCATTGGATAGAGCATTCGCATGACGCCCGCCGACATCGTTGCCCTGCATTCCGGAATTGCCAGCCTCGTGCTGGAGACCGATAGGGAGCGGGTGCCGCTCTGGCGTCATCTCGGACTGTCGGTCGAGGCGCACGATATTCCATCGATTTACCAGACCCGCGGCACAGCTACCTTTTCGATGGATGCCGACCGTGCGCCCGACGTCTTTCCTCTTCCTGGTGACGGCTCCTTCTTGCGCCCCGCGCTGCTGGTCTGCGACAAAGAGGGGAAAATGCTGGACCTCACTCTGGATTGCACCGGCGTTGACAGCGCGGACGACCGGCTGACATGCGATTTCTCGGACAGAAAGCACGGCCTTCAGGTCCGGGTCGATTACCGCACGATTTCGGGCGGGTTCCGTATCGAAACCTCGCTCCAAAACCGCGGTAGCGCGCCGCTTTCGGTCCAGCATTTTGCCAGCTGCAGTTTGCCCCTCCCCGCCCATTGCGAGCGCATCATATCCTGGCGCGGGCGTCACAATGCCGAATTCGTCGAATGCTTGGAGCCGATGCCGCAGCAAGGCTGGTCGCGCCAAAACAGGCGCGGTCTCACCGGGCACGGCGGTCCTTGCGGCGCCTATGTGCTGGCGAAGGGGGCTGACTATCATTCCGGACTGGTTTTCGCAACGCAACTGGCGTGGGCGGGTGACGGCAGGATCACGATCGAGCGCGACGACGAGGGGTTCTGCACCTTGCAGGCCGAGGCTCTTTTCCAGCCCGGCGAAGTCATCCTCGAACAGGGCAGCTCATGCTCCGCCCCGCCCGTCTTGCTGGCGATCAGCGATGCCGGCCGAAACGGGGCGATGGCCGTCATGCATGCAATGGCGCGAGATATCGCCAGATGGCCAGGAGGCGAGATGACGCCGCGCCCGGTTCATCTCAACAGCTGGGAAGCTGTCTATTTTGCGCATGACGAAAAGCGGATCGGCGAACTTGCGAAGGCGGCTGCATCCATTGGCGCAGAGCGTTTCGTGCTCGACGACGGCTGGTTCAGCGGGAGGGGCAACGACACCGCGGGGCTCGGAGACTGGATCCCCGACCCCGTGAAATACCCCGATGGCCTCGCCCCGATCGCCGCCAAGGTGCAGCGGCTCGGCATGCAATTCGGCCTCTGGGTCGAGCCCGAAATGGTCAATCCTGACAGCGACCTCTACCGCGCGCACCCCGACTGGGCCCTGACCATCGATGGGCGCAATCCGCCTACCGCCCGTAACCAGCTCGTGCTCGACATGCGGCGCGAGGATGTCCGCGATTACCTGCTCGGGCGACTGGATGCGATCCTGCGTTCAGCGCCGATTTCCTATCTCAAATGGGACCACAACCGCGACCACTCGCCCTCCGGAGGGGCAGAGCAGATACGCGGCAGCTACGCCTTGTTCGCAGCCTTGCGCAAGGCCCATCCCAAAGTCGAAATCGAAAGCTGTGCGGGCGGCGGCGGGCGGATCAATGCCGGCATTCTCGAATATGTCCACCGCTTCTGGACCAGCGACAACATAGACGCGCTCGCCCGTATCCCGATGCAGCGCGGATTCCTCGCTTTCATGCCGCCCGAAATGATGGGAGCGCATGTCGGCGCGAGCCCGAGCCATGCCACTGGCCGCGTCCAGTCGCTCGATTTTCGCGCCGCCATCGCCTGCCAGGGGCACTTCGGCATCGAAGTCGACCCTGCGGCCATGGAGCCGGCGGAACGCGAAAAGCTGGCGGGATGGGTGCGCTTCTACAAGGAATGGCGCCACCTCATCCATGGCGGCAAGGTGCTTCTGGGCGAGGCGAATGACGGGCTGGTATGGCAGGCGCAAGGGACCCAAGACGAGCTCCTGCTGTGGGTCATCCGTGCCGGTCACGCCGAGGATCGCCGCGCGCAGCCGGTGCCGCTACCCTTCGCGAACGGGGGCAACTGGCAGGTCCGTATCGTGCGTAGCGCAGTATCGGGCGGCGTCCTCACGCCTCGCGCAACGCCCTTCTTCCATGACCTGCACAATAGGCCGCACGGCTTTGCCGGAAGCTGGCTCGCCAACTCGGGCCTGCCGGTGCCCGCCCTGCCCGCCGAAAGCGCGATCATCTTCCACCTGAAGGCCCAACGATGACATCCGAACAACTCCCCCACCGCCGGCTCAACCGCCTTACGGGCGAATGGGTTCTGGTCAGTCCGCAGCGCATGAAGCGGCCGTGGCAGGGGGAGCGCAAAGCCGCGGCCGAAACCGACCGACCGAGCCACGATCCTACTTGCTATCTCTGCCCTGGAAACGAGCGCATGGGAGGCACCCATAACCCTGCCTATTCCGGCACGCATGCCTTCCCCAACGACTTTCCCGCCCTTCTCGCCGAGGAAGCAGGCGAGAGAACGGGCAGCTTGTTACGGCAGGAACCGGCGAGCGGGGAAGCGCGGGTAATCTGCTATTCCCCCGACCACTCCTCGACGCTAGCGCGCATGGACGATGCAGAGCGTCACGAAGTCATCGAGAGCTGGTGCGCCCAGTCGGCCGAACTCGGCAAGCGCTGGGCGCATGTCGAGATATTCGAAAACAAGGGCGCGATGATGGGAGCCTCGTCGCCCCACCCCCACGGGCAGGTCTGGGCGAGCGACTTCGTCCCCACCATCGTCGAACGCGAAGACAGGCACCAGCGCGAATATGTCGAGGAGGAGGGATCGACCCTACTGGCAGATGTCCTCGCTGCCGAGATCGAGGCACGCGAGCGGGTGGTGGTCGAGAACGAACACTGGATCGCGATCGTTCCGCACTGGGCTGCCTGGCCGTTCGAGACGCTGGTGCTCCCGCGCAAGAAAATCGCGCGGCTGGAAGAATTGTCGGAGAGCGAGAAGTCATCCTTGACCGTCGTGCTTGGCAAACTCCTGCGCGCCTATGACGCACTATTCGACACCGACTTCCCCTATTCGATGGGCTGGCACGGCGCGCCGCACGCGCTGGGCGACGACAACGACCACTGGTGGCTTCATGTGCATTTCTATCCGCCACTGCTTCGCTCGGCGGAAATCCGCAAACACATGGTCGGCTTCGAATTGCTGGCCGAGATCCAGCGCGACCTTACGCCCGAGGCTGCTGCCGCCAGATTGAGGGGGCTTGTAGAATGAACAACGGCCTTGCCGAAAAAACGAAAGAACTTTTCGCGAAAGAATTTGGCGCTCAACCGGTAGCAGTTGCCTTTGCCCCAGGCCGCGCGAACCTTATCGGCGAACATGTCGACTATAACGACGGCCTCGTATTGCCTATGCCGATCGATGCCGGAACGGCGGTTGCATGGGCGCGCAGTGATGACGGCAGAATGCACGTCCACGCTGCCGATTTCGGCGAAAGCGACAGTTTCGAACCCGATGCACCGACAAAGCCCAGCGAGGTGAGCTGGCGTTCCTATGTGCGCGGAATGGCAGCGAAGTGGGAAGGCGAATTGCCTGCTCTCAAATTGCTCATCATGGGCGACCTGCCGCGTGGAAGCGGCCTTTCGTCTTCGGCATCGCTGTGCATCGCCTTGGGCCGTGCCTTCGCAGCTGCGACCGGAACTGACATCGACCCCACCAGCCTTGCCAGGCATGCGCAGCGAACCGAGCACGAGTACGCGGGCGTTGCCTGCGGCATCATGGACCAGATGGCTATTGCCGCGGGCAAGCCAGGCCACGCCATGCTGCTCGACTGCCGCGACCTCAGCTGCGAACATTTCACCATACCCGATGACTGGTCAGTACTGATCGTCGATTCCGGCGTAACGCGAGGGCTGGTGGACGGCGAATACAACGCCCGGCGCCAGGAGTGCGAAGCAGCCGCGCGGGCACTCGGGGTCGACAGTCTGCGCGATGTCCGGATGGAGGACCTTGAGGACGCCTCCCTGCCCGAGCCCGAGGCTCGCCGGGCGGCCCATGTCGTGGGCGAAATCGCGCGCGTGCGGGAAGCCGCCAAAGCCCTGCAGACCGGGGACCTCGCTCGCTTTGGGGAGTTGCTGCAAGATGGCCATGCCTCGCTGAGGGACCTGTTCGAAGTGTCGCATCCCGTCGTCGACGAGTTGGTCGAGCGCTTGCAAAGCAAGGTGGGTTCAAACGGGGGGGCGCGCATGACCGGGGCGGGCTTTGGCGGCTCGGTGGTGGTCGTTCTACCGGAAAGCCGCGCCGCCGAGATCGCCGGAGCAGGTAACGGCAAGGTTCTCCGGGTGATCTAAAGGTCGAAAGCCTCGATCCGCATGGAGACTTTCCAGCTTGCGCCTGGACCAAGTACGCGCATTCCGCTGTCGTTACGCTCGCGATTGAACGCATCGGTCATGTGGCTGACCGGCTCGACGCAGAAATAATCTTCATCGTGGGGGACGTAGACGGTCGTGTTTGGCAGGTCGTCGGATGGCAAGATACGGGCGCCGATCCCCCGATCGGGCCATTGCACCACCATCGCACCCTCGCGCCCGGTGTAGACGGTATCGACCTTGTGAGTGGCGACGGGGTGGCCGGACCACCAGTCGATGGCCTGCGGACGCTTATCGAGGTGCGTCGGGATGCATTTCTCGTCGGTCTGCCATTCTCCTGTGTGCAGCGCGCGGAAAAGCGTGTGCTCGTTGCGCGGGAAATACGGATGAAAGCCGAGGCCGACCGGCATCTCGTCTTCCGATAGATTGGTGATCCCGAGTTCCGCCGTGAAGCCATAGGAGAAAACCGCATAGGAAAGACTGGAGGCGAACTTCCACGGCCATTCCGCCGCACTGCGATTGAGCGAAAGCTCAAGACTGCTCTCTCTCTTATCTATCACTTCCCAAGGGCTCAGCCAGCCGAACCCGTGCAAAACCGGGCATGACGGATCGGCAGGATGGTTCGGGGATAGCGCGACCTCACGACCGCCAAAACTGAAAGACGACCCCGCAATCCGGTTGGAAAACGGAACCAGCGGGAAACAGGCCATTTCAAGCACCGAACCGCCGGTGCGCCGGTCAAGAATAGTCTGCCTTTTCCAGCTTGCCGCATCGACAGACCCACCGATCCGCGGATCGACGGATAATTCGAAATTTTCGCGAGCTAGTGTGATGGTCAAGTGCCGAGATCCCCATGGCCGATAGCTGACCTGCCCCATTAGGGTGGTCCACCGGTTAAGTTAGAGTTCCGGCGGTTGTGGTCGCCCTGCTGGGCGGCCTGGAGCGTCGCGTAAGGCAGGCTAGCAGGGCGAGGCAAGATCGTTTGTGGGGCTGGCACACATGATGATCCTTGTCGAGCTCAGATGTCTTAGAAGCCGAAAGTCTGGTTTAGGTATTGGCAATAGCAGACCTAGTCTCGGCCGATCGTCGACGCGTTGTCCGAAAGTTGCTTCCTAAATGCTTCCAGTTCAAACGACAAAAAGCCCCGCCGGAAGCGGCGAGGCCATTTTCCTGAATGATTTGAAGGGGATGGTGGTTGCGGGGGTTGGATTTGAACCAACGACCTTCAGGTTATGAGCCTGACGAGCTACCGGACTGCTCCACCCCGCGGCACCGTTCGAATCGACGTACGTAGAGACGCCAAAAAGGGCCGCCCTTGTGGGGTCAGCCCTTCGACTTGTGAATGGGTTTTCTCCGCGCACCCGCCGGCTACAATGCCTGGCGACGACCTACTCTTCCAACGCTTAAGCGTTAGTACCATCGGCGCTACCTGGTTTCACGGCCGAGTTCGAGATGGGATCGGGTGGGTCACAGGCGCTATGGCCACCAAGCAATGAAGCAGGCGGATGCGGGTTAAAATCGATGCCCCTTTTTCAAGGGTGTTCTGGACGTATCTGGCTTTGAGGTTCCTCCTCACAATGCCAGCCTGCGTTGCAGGGCTGTCATTGATGGCGGGATTCATCAAGCGCGATCAGAACTATTAGGACTGGTTAGCTCCACGCATTACTGCGCTTCCACACCCAGCCTATCAACGTCGTGGTCTACGACGGTTCGAAGATACCTTATCTTAAGGGAGGCTTCCCGCTTAGATGCTTTCAGCGGTTATCCCGTCCATGCATAGCTACCCTGCTGCGCTCCTGGCGGAACGACAGGTACACCAGAGGCATGTTCACCCCGGTCCTCTCGTACTAGGAGCAGCCCCCCTCAAACTTCCAACGCCCACGGCAGATAGGGACCAAACTGTCTCACGACG